>JBBRHH010000560.1:0-4102 GCA_038222915.1 Tepidisphaerales bacterium | reverse complement strand
GGCGGATGGACAGCGAGTTCTGGAGGGATTATCAGAAGCCGACGGCGATCACGCCGGCGAATCAATTTCGGATGGAGAAGTGGCAGTATGCGTTTCCGATGCGTGAGGATTTTACGGGGATTGTCTCGCAACGAGCGCCGCTTAACATCGGGATGGTGGTGTGGGCGGGGGCGATATGCGGGCGGAATCTGTTTCGGCGGGAACATGCGCAGCGCGTGGTGCAGTTGAGCGAGCAGCCACAAAAGATGCGTGAGAATTACGAGCGGTATTTTCAAGTGCGGAATCGGATTGTTTCAACGGCGCTGACGCATGCTGAGGCGCTGGAGTATTCGCGGCAACTGCCGTGAGAAATTGCATCCATCGCGTATGCTTCGGCGATTTGGCCGAGCCGGTGAGCTTTGTGAAACCGGGATTCCATTTGAGCGCCCTTCGACGCCTATTTTCGCTTGGTTGGGCTCTTCGACGCATTCTGCCGGCGGATTCTTTTTGCGGCTATTTCGATTGCGTGGTCGCGGATCGGCAGACTGAGATTTATTATGATGGAGTGGGGCACATGGCGCGATGAAGCGGACGCCAATATTTGTCAATCCTCGGCTAGAACACTTTGGTAATCGTCATGGTTGCAGCATCAAACATTACTACGATGAACCTCTCGTTGCCCAAGCCGCTGAAGAAGTACGTTGATGGGCGGGTGTCATCCGGCCTTTATGGCTCGGCCAGTGAATTTGTGCGGGAAGCGATTCGTGAGAAGATGGAGCGGGAGGAGGCCAAGGCGACTCTGGCGGCAAGCCTTTTGAAGGGACTGGATAGTGGCAAGCCGATTCCTTTTACCAAGGACTACATCAAGGGTAAGAAAAGGGCGATGCTTGACCGATTGCGGCGCAAAGGGAAGCCGACTTGAAGTATGGGTTGTGCGCCTCCTGCGCGTGGATAGTGATGTGGACTCGGCGGCGTGGGTCATTGCACGGAACAATCCTCGGTCGGCGATGAAGTTTTATGATGCGATCGATCAGACCTATCGTGAACTGTCCGATCATCCGGCACGGTGGCTCCGATATGAACTGAATGAGCCGCGTCTTTCCGACTTGCGAAAGTGCGCTGTGTCGGTGTTCCGAAATTATCTTGTGTTCTATCGGATCGACGCGGATGCGGTTGAGATCATGCGCGTTTTGCATGGGGCACGCGATATTCCGGCCGTTTTGGTGGATTTGACTGACGATGAGGGGTGATGGTCAAACCGGTGGCGCGCGGTTCTGTTGACATCAGTCACTTACTCTCAGTCGGACTCTTCGGCGCGTTTTGCCGGCGGTGGCGTTTTACGGCCATTTCTATTGCCAGATCTATTGCCGCGCGCATGGAGCCGGGGTTGGCTTTGTTTCTGCCTACTATGTCGAAGGCGGTGCCGTGGTCGGGGCTGGTGCGGATGATGGGGAGGCCTATGGTCATGTTTACGGCCTGGTCGAAGGCTAGCAGCTTCACCGGGATCAGGCCCTGGTCGTGATACATGGCTACTACTGCGTCGTAGTGGCCTGCCTTTGCTTTGATGAAGATGGTGTCTGGGGGGTAGGGGCCGGTGGCGTCGATGCCCTGGTCTCTTGCCATGAGGATTGCGGGGGAGATCAGGCGTTCTTCTTCGTCGCCGAATTGGCCGTTTTCGCTGGCGTGGGGGTTTAGGCCGCAGACCGCGATGCGGGGTTTGGGGATGTCGAAGTATTCGATGAGGGTTTGATTCATCAACTCGATGGGCTGGAAGACTGCGCCGATGTTGAGGCGGTTCCAGAGGCCCATGAGGGGGATGTGGACTGTAGCCAATACCACTTTGAGCGGGCCGCCGGCGAACATCATGTTGTAGCGGCGGGAGTTGGTTTTCTGGGCGAAGAGCTCGGTGTGGCCGGGGTAGCCGTAGCCGGCGAGCTTCCAGCTTTCCTTGGCGATGGGGGCTGTGACGACCGCATCGACTAGCCCTTTTTTGGCAGCTTCGATGGCGTCGAGGCAGAAACGCATGGAGGCTTCGCCGCCAACTTTGCTGGGTGCGCGGATGGTGGAGCCGAGGAAGGAGTATTGGTCGTAGTCGACGACGACGACGTCGTGGGGGTAGGAGCGAAGGCGGCCGTTGTATTGGTCGCGCCACCAGAAGACGTCGAATTCGGCGATGTCGGCCGCGTAGTGTAGCAGCTCGTTCATGCCGTAGATGATGTAGCGGGCGCGGTGGCGAAGGACGGGATCGGAGAGGGCTTTGACGATGACCTCGGGGCCGATGCCGGCGGGGTCGCCCATGGAGATGCCGATGATGGGGCGATAATCGTTCATACGGGCTGAACGCTATTCTAAGCGGTTGGCGGCTGACTGTCTCCGGCGATGCGGGTTCGTTCAAGCCAGGAGATCACGGTTCGGCTCAGGATATCCGTCTCCAGATTCATCGGCCAGCCAGGGGAGCGGCTGCTGAGATTGGTAAGGGCGAGGGTGGTGGGAATGAGGGCGACTTCGAAGACGTGGCCGTGGACGGAGGCGACGGTGAGGCTGACGCCGTCGATGGCGACGGAGCCTTTGGCGACGACATATTTCAGCAGATCGTGCGGGGGTTCGATGGTGAGGCGGACTTCCCTGGGGTTGATGATGGATTCGACGAGCCGGGCGGTGGCTTCGATGTGGCCCTGAACGTAGTGTCCGTCGATGCGGTCGCCGGCGCGGAGGGAACGTTCGACGTTGACGATGTCGCCGGCACAGAGGAGGCCGAGGTTGGTCTTGGAGAGAGTTTCGGCGATGACGTCGAAACCGATCTCGGAATCAGAGAGCTCGGCGACGGTGAGGCAGCAGCCGTTGACGGCGATGGATTCGCCGGGGCGCACGTCGGGCCAGGTGTTGGGCAGAGTGAGGCGCTGGAAGCCCGGGCCGTCGGCGATGGCCTGGATGCGCAGGGTTTTTTCGACGATGCCCGTGAACATGCTACTTGGCGGGCTCCTGGTGGCTTTCCTGGTAGTGCTTGAGGAGGAGGTCGTCGCCGAAGTCGCGTTCCAGATCGCGCCAGACGGTGTGGATGTGGTTGGCATTGTTCTGGGTGTCGTCGTATTCGATCATGAAAGTGGGGCCCTGGATGCGGTAGTAGTGTGGCGCGCCGGCGGCGAGGCCGCCGGCCCAGGAGAAGTGGATCTTGTCCATGCCGGCCGCTTCGATGCGCTTCATATCTTCGGCGGCAAGCTCGGGGCGGAGGCGATAGGCGTAGATTTTGATGAGGCTGGTGAGGAGGCCTTTCTGGTCGGCGGTCATCTTGGCGACGGGGAGGCCGGCGTTGGCGTCGAGCTGGGCCTTGCGGTTGTTGGCGGTCAACATTTCTTTCGGGGCTTCCTTCAGGATCATCACGGTTTCTTTTTCTTCATCCGACATGGAGGTTGCCAGCTGGCGGCCCATGTCTTCTTCCTCTGCGAGGACGCGGAGGCCTTTGCGGGGGCCGTCCATGATGTTGGCGGGGTTGGTGCCGAAGAAGGCGGGTGCGCCGCCGACGGCCTTGCCGTTGACGATGGTGAAGTTGAGGGAGAGGTGGTGGCCTTCAACGCGCCAGCCCCACTGGTCTTTTGCGCCGGGCTTTCCGAAGAGGCTGAAGAAGTAGAGTTCGGCATCGCGGGTGGGGCCGGTACCGCCGGCTTCCATGTCATGGAGGACTTGCTCGAGGCTCATGATGGTGACCGCTTCGGCGTAGCCGCGGTTGCCCAGGCCGCTGCTGAGAAGGGCGTGGGCGAGGTTTCGCTGGGCCGGGGTCATTTCCTTGATGGGCAGGCCTTTGCGGGGACGGGGGATGAAGTGCCAGTTGACGCGTTCCTGATCATCAAAGTCGAACGAAGCTTTGGCGAGCGCTTCGGGCGAGAGGGCGGCAATAAAATGGTCCGCGGCCTGCGCCATCTCGCGGGCGGCCACGGCGGCATCGTCAGCAGGGCGGGCGGGCGGAGCGTCGGCCGCACGAGCGGGCGCGTACACGGCCAGAGCCAACAGGATCGATGCGATTGCCTTCGCGGGTCGGAACATGAATGCCTCGTTGTTGGGAAATGTGGATTGACAGAATCTGGTTTAACAAGACGCCGACCCGACGCGTTCTACTTGTGGGACA
>JBBRHH010000559.1:0-4103 GCA_038222915.1 Tepidisphaerales bacterium | reverse complement strand
GATGCGGAAGAGAGCAAGTTTATTCTGCTCGACCCGACGAAGAGCACCGGGCATGCACGCGATGATGCACTGAACAAGAATCACCTCGCATTCGTGAAGATGGCGCGTCTGAAGGAGGGGGATCAATCGCGGATGCTGCTGAAGGTGGTGGGGAAGCTGAAGCACGGGGGGAAGGAACAGCTCAAGCTGGATTCGGCGGGATATCGCGTGCTGGCGGATTTTGTGCGCCGGACCAACGGATCGGGCGCGACGACTCTGCCGTCTATGGCGGAGGACAAGGACGCCAAACCGTTTTTCGATGGGATCGTGATGATGGACGGCCGGCGATTGATCCGGCGGCTTACACTTTCACTGGCAGGTCGGTTGCCGACCAACGATGAGATGGCGGCGGTTGGCAAAGAGGGATTGAAGGCTGTGCCGGCGCTGCTTGACGGGGTGATGAAGGAGGAGGCGTTTTATGCGCGGCTGCGGGAGGGATTCAACGACATTTTTCTGACGGTTGGGATTGATGACAATGCGGAGAACGTGCTGTCGTACGATCATTTCGAGAAGACGCGCGGGTGGACCGAGAAATTTGACCTGAACAATATTGCGGATGAGAAACTGCGGCAGAAAGCGCGCTGGAAGCTCGCGGACGATTATCGCAAGGCGATGCTCGGCGAGCCGATGATGCTGATCGATCATATTGTGCGGGAAGATCGGCCGTTTACGGAGATTGTCACGGCCGACTACATCATGGTCACGCCGTATACTTCCCGGGGCTATGGGATTTTTGATGAGCTCAAGTCGAAGTTTAAGAATGCGGACGATCCGTTTGAATATGTACCGGTCAAGCTCAAGGCGCTGATCGGGCGCGACAAGCCGGACGATGAAGATTCGGCGACCGGATTTTATGCCCACGCGGGACTGTTGAGCACGTTTCAATATTTGAAGCGGTATCCGACGACGGAGACGAATCGGAACCGTGCGCGGGCGCGGGTTTATTTCCAACAGTTTCTCGGGATCGATGCGCTGGAACTGGCGGCGCGGGTTTCGGATGCGGCCGCCGTGACTGCGAAGTATCCGATTCCGACCATGCAGGCTTCGGAATGTGTGGTCTGCCATAAAACGATCGACCCGGTGGCGGGATGTTTTCAGGACTATTGGAGGTTTGAGGGGGTCTATGGGCGGCGAAAGGGCGGATGGTTCAAAGATATGTTTGCGGCGGGGTTTGAAAAGGAGGAGTTGCCGGCGGATGAACGGTGGCGGGCGCTTCAGTGGCTTGGGGAACGCACGGCGAAGGATCCGCGGTTTGCGGTAGCGATGGTGGAGCATGTGCATTACTTGATGACTGGGCGAAAGACGCTGACAGCGCCGAAGGACCTGGAGGATCCGTTGTATGGGGCGAAACGGCGCGCCTATCAGGAGCAGCGGAAACAGATTGACGCGATGGCGGCGAAGTTTTCGAAGGATGGATTTAATCTGAAAAGCGTATTCAAGGATTGGGCGGCTTCGAGCTTTTATCGCGCGGATGGGGTGGCTTCGGCCTTGGCGAATCCCAAGCGGCGGGCTGAGTTGGATGATGTGGGGCTGTGCAGAATGCTTGCGCCGGAGCAAGTGGAGCGGAAGCTCGCGGCTGTTTTTGGAAGGCCGTGGGGTCGGATGGATGAGCAGCTTTCGATGCTGTATGGGGGGATCGATTCGAAAGAGGTGACGGAACGCGCGGCCGATCCGAGCGGGGCGATGGGGGCGATTCAGCGCATCATGGCGAACGATGTGGCCTGTAAGGAGACGTCGCTTGATTTCAGCCGTGCGCCAGCCGAGCGGCGGCTGTTTCCGGATGTTGAGCCGAATGTTCTTCCGGGTGCATCGGCCGAGGGGGATGCGAAGATTCGCAAGACGATTGTGCATCTGCATGAGCGGTTGCTGGGGCGATATGACGCGCCGGACTCGGCGGAGGTTGAGCGAACCTATCAACTGTTCGCGGGGATTGTCGGGGACGCCGCCGGGCGGAAGGGCGTGAATACGGAAGAGAACTGGAGCTGCCGGCAAGGGCTGCTGGCGCCGGTGCCTGATCCGAAATACACCGTGCGCGCGTGGCGCGCCGTGGTGACATATCTGCTTCGCCAACACGAATTTCTTTACGAATAAACATGAGACGCGATTTTCTAAAAATGTGCGGCCTGGTTGGACTTGGGCTGGCGTGTCCGGGCGGCGTGCGATCGCTGTTCGCGGCAGCGCCGAAGGAGGATCCGCCGTATGAAGGTCCGTTTTATATCGTGTTCAATGCTTCGGGTGGGTGGGATACAACTTATCTGATGGATCCGAAAGGGACGGGCGGGATCAACCGGCTTTATAAGGATGATGAGATCCTCACGAAGGGGCAGCACAAGTTTGCACCGACAAAAAAGAACATCAAAGAGGGGATGAGCAATGAGGAATTTTATGGCGAGTTTGGCAATGAACTGCTGGTGCTGAACGGGCTCGATTATTCTGTGAACAATCATTCACCCGGGGCGCGTTACATGGCCACCGGGAAGCTGGATAGCCTGGCTTATCCGACGTTTGCAGCGCTGGTGGCGGCTTGTAAGGGGCCGACATGTCCACTGTCGTTTCTGACGTTTGGAAACTACTCGGCCACCGGAAACGTGGTCGCGATGTCGCGCGTGCCGTATCTGCAATCGCTGCAGCGGATCGCCAATGCGGATGCGATCGATGGAAACGAGCGATCGCCTTATCACGATGACTTTTCCCTGGGGCGGATCGAGCAGGCGCTGCGTGATGGGAACGATTCGCGGATGCAGGAAGTGCGGCTGCCGCGACAGGAGCGTTCGGAGAACATGCTGTATGCGGCACAGGTGAATTCGAAGGCGCTGCAGCGGATGACGCCGTACATTCCGAAGACCAATCCGAAGGAAAGACTTTCACAGCAGGCGGAGATTGCGCTGGCTTCGTTCAAGGCGGGCGTTTGTGTTTCGGCGAATCTCACGATTGGGCAGTTTGACAGCCATGCGAACAACGACACGGATCAGATGAAATTGATTCCGGAGTTTTTAGCCGGGATTGCCTATGTGTTACGGCGAGCGGAAGAATTGAAAATTCGCGAGAAGCTGGTGCTGGTGATTCAGAGCGAGATGGGGCGGACGCCGGATTACAACAAGGGGAATGGGAAAGACCACTGGTCGATTGGATCGATCATGTTCATGGGGGCGGGGATCAAGGGGAACCGGGTTTTTGGCGCGACGGATGAGAAGCAGTTTCATGTGCCAATCAATGCTGAGACGCTGGCGTGTGATAAGGAGAAGGGGGTGCGGGTGCGGCCTGAACATATTCACCAGGCGCTTCGGCAGTTTGCGGGGATCGCGGACCATCCGCTAAGCAAGAAGTTTCCGCTTGGTGTGGCCGACAAGGAGATGCTAAAGGGGTTGTGGGGATGAAGCGTTGGCGGGATAGTTGAACGCATGAGAATGATGCGTTCGAAGTCTGCTGTTGCGCTGTTGATGTTCATGACGGCCGGTCAGCTGTTTGCGGCCGACGAACCGGACACATCGAAGACTAACCTGCTGAAAAATTATTCGTTCGAGGACGAGGCGACGCTCAAGGATGAAGCATCGCTGCCGGGATGGGAGCTGGGCTTTCGTCGCAAGCCGGAGGAGCCGGCGCTCAGGGCGGATGAAGTTGCGCTGGTCGATGATGCAAAGCTGGCGCATTCCGGGAGTCGGTTTTTGCGGATTCGGCCTCGAGATCGTGAACTTGTCGTCCGATCGCCGAAGACGGACCATTTTGAACCGGGGTTGTACGAGGTATCGGGTTGGGCGCGCGGGCGGCCGGGGACGGTGGGCGGATTTGGATTAACTGCATTGAATGCCACCTTCGGCGCCGGCTTCGCGGGATTGACCGAACAGTGGCAGAAGTTTTCGTTGACCGTGTACAGCAAGGGGATTGCGGGAAATTTTCCGTGGCCGGAGCAGACGCAATTGCAGGTTGTGGTGTTCAAACCGGGGGAGCGGGGACAGATTGCCGACCCGATGCTGGAGATAGATGATCTGAGCGTTGCGCGGCTGACGAGTGGATTGGCAGATACGTTGAGCGATCACATGGTGCTGCAGCGCGATCGGGCGACT
>JBBRHH010000558.1:0-4113 GCA_038222915.1 Tepidisphaerales bacterium | reverse complement strand
CTACGCTGCCATCGACCTCTACACCAACGACTCGCACCCCTACACCGTCAACTTTGAGCTCTGGGATCAGGCCAGCACCAACTTTGCGACGCGCTGCACTTACGACCAGCTCACCCACGTCGGCAAGCAGACGCTCTTGTTTCAGATCAACCGCTCCAAGCGCAACAGCAAGGAAGGCCGCGATTGGAGTGAACTGGAGCCCAAGGACAAGATCGACCTGAACAAGCTCAAGTACGTGAAGGTGTTTGTAGAGGCCGGCAAGGAAGGGCCGGCTCAGTTCTGGATCGACAATGTCCGCCTCATGCAGGAGGACGCGGCCAAGCCGAAGATGCACATTGGCCTTCCCGCGGCCGCCGTAGCCTACAAATTCGGAAGCGCCGGCACCGTAGTGCCTGGTTTTACTACGATCACTCCCAAAACAAAGTTAGCCGGCGCGTCCAGCGCGGGTTTCGAATCTGCTGAAACGCTCGCCGACACCAGCACGGGCTGGCCGGACCTGATCGCCGGCACGTTCGTATCGGCACCGCACAACAAGCCGCTGACATTCAAAGCCAAGGTGCCCAACGGCGATTACCGCCTCTGGCTCTGTGCCGGCCAGATACTCGACGCGTCGCACCCTGATCCGCAGTTCCTCCTCAAGATCAACGACAAGCAGATCTATGCCGACAAGCCGTCGTTCAAGGAATTCGACAGCGAGAAATATTTGTACCGTTTCATGTGGACGCAATATTCGCAGCGGCCGCACGCGCTCTGGCTCGATTACATCAACCGTATGTATCCGGTGATCGACGAGAAAGTCACCGTCACCGACGGCACGCTGTCCATCACCGCGCAGGACTATTTTCTGTCAGCCGCGATCCTGGTCCCCATCGCGCAGAGCGAAGACTTTGACCGCATGGCCGCGAAGCTGCAGTCCACCCGAATGGCCGCCTTCGAAAGCACGGTCTTCATCCCCGAACACAAACGGCCGCCGCTCCCGGCCACCGATACCGGCTACGCCCTCTGGGTTCCGAATCACGACGCCGAAGTTCTCCCGCGGAGCGTGCCGTCAACCGCCGATTTGGCAAAGACGAAGCTGACGACCACCGCGGCCCGCGGCCAGAACGTGATCATGCGTCTCGCCGTCCTCCCCACGCAGGAGCTTGGCCAAACCCGCCTTGAACTTGCCGATCTGAAGTCCGCCGACGGCGCGGTCATCCCTCAATCCAACATCGTCGGCCACCTCGCCAACTTCGCCATCGCCGGCCAATCGGTTCGAGAAATCGCGCTCCTTCCGACTCTCACGTCCAACGGCGAAAAAGATCTCACCCAAAGCTACTGGCTCTGGCTCACCGTTCCCGCCGACGCGAAGGCCGGCCAATATTCCGCCACCTTCACCTACCGTCCGACCACCGGAAAACCCACTGCCATTCCCGTCCAACTTCTGGTCTATCCGTTCGCTCTCAGCACGAATCTTCCCGTTGCGTACGGCATGTATTACTCCGGCCGGCAGCTCCCCACGCCGCCGCAGGAGATGTATTGGGAGACGATCAAATCGCAGTTCAACTGGATGCACAAAATCGGCATGACGGCGTCGAACCTCATGGCCGAGGCGACGGTGCAGGGCGTGAACGACAACACTGGCGCAGTCACCCTCAAATTTCAACCTGGCGCGGCCAAGATCGCCAAAGAGGCAGGCCTCGCGCAAAATCCCCAACAGATGATGATGACCCAACAATTGGGCATCCCCCGCGCAATCGGCCGCCGTCTCCTGCCCGCCGCGGCGAACTCGTCCCGCGTCGATGCCAGTCCCGGTTCGGAACTCAAGGCCCACAACTTCCACGCGTGTTACGATAGCGCACTAAAGCAGTACAAGGCCTACCTTGATTCCCTCGACATCCCCTACGCCATCGAAGTCGTCGACGAGCCGCGCGAGATTCCCAATCCGTGGAATCGCAACCTGGCCGACACCATCACCTACGCCGACTGGATGAAAGACCTCGGCTTCACCAACCGCTTCATCACCCCGATGAGCGACAAGAGCGGCGACAAGGATTACACGGTTTTCCCTGAACACGCCGATATCCTCTCGCTGCACGCCTGGGCCGGGAGCAGGGGGATCATGAACAAGGCGGCGGATCTGAAAAAGACCCTCTGGTTCTACAACAGCGGAATGTCGCGCTTTACCTGGGGCTTCTACCCCTACGCCCGCAACGCGACCGGCCGCTGGGAATGGCACTGGGCCGCGCCTGCACACGGCGAAAAAGCCGGCTACCCCGGCGACGACTGGTACAACCCCTTCACCGAGGCCGACGGATTTGCCGTCAACGCGCCCATCGCCGATTACCCAGGCGGCTTCCTCTACAAAAGCGTCTTCCTCACCGCCGCCGACGGCATCACCGATTACGCCTACCTCTACACGCTCCAGCAGGCCATCGAGAAAAATAAAAACACCCCGGCCAAAGCCCAGGCGATCCAAAAAGCCAAAACCGCACTGAAAGAAATCCTCGCCACCCTCCCCGAATTCCCCGAAGGCGAAGCCGCAACCAGGGCCAACAGTCAACTCGACCAGTGGCGATCCCAGATCGCCGATCTATTAATACAATTGCAATAGGAGGAGCAGCGGCGATGCACCGCATACGCCTCAATCGCCCAGCACGAATGCCGACCGTTGCTGCATCACGGATGCCCCACGGGGCCTGCCGCAGGTGTTATCGCGGACAGGCGGCGCCTGTACGCCGTGGGTGATACTCCGACCTCGCGGTGAAAGGTCGCGCTCAATTGTTTCGCATTGGGAAAGCCAGCCGCGATTGCCACTCGCGGCATTTGCTCTTGTGTTTCAGACAACATTCGCTTGGCCAGCTCAATTTGCGCTCTTCTTATTTCGGTGGCCAGCGTGCATCCCATTATTTTTGAAAACCGCTGGTCCAACGATGATCGCGACACCTGGACGTTGCGCAAGATATCCACCACCCGCAGTCCATCTTTTACGTGGAGGGCGATATAGTTCACGGCGGCGGCGACATCGGGGTCAAGAATCGCGGGTAGTGTCGATGATTGACGTGGGATAACCGCTATTGGCGGGATGAGGATTTCTCTCTCGTCGAGATTTGTGCCGTCCATCAGTCTCTCAAGCATCTGGGACCCGTTGTATGCGATGCGCTGGGTGGCAAGTGCGATGCTGGTCAATGGCGGGGTGGAGAGATTGCAAAAGAGATCGTCGTTGCCGACACCCAAAACCGCCACGTCTTTGGGGACACTGATCTTGAACTTCCTGCAGACGGCCAGGAGTTTTAGCGCGAGATTGTCGGAGCCCGCAAAAATTCCGATCGGCGTGGGAAGTGCGCGCACCCATGTCCGCAAATCATCCGGCGGCGATCGAGGCGCTTTGCCATCGCCGCCGGTATGGCGAAAGAACGCATGACAACCGTGTCCCGCGACATGCAGCGCCTCTTCGAACCCGTTTGCACGCGCTGCGGAAGCGGTGTCGTCGGCGACGCCAATGAATCCAAACCGCGGCAAACCCAGCGAAAGCAGGTAGGTGGCTGCAAGACGCCCCACCGCGACCTCATCGGTAACGACCCGTGGCAGAGTGCTTTCGGGCATGGCGGAACAGAGATGGACGGCCGGGATCGCCGCATCCATGAGCTCATCGATGAGCTCCTGTGTTAAAAAATGCCCGATGTAGCCATCGATAAAACCCTCGCCGAAGTCTCGCAATCCAGAAATGGTGTCGGCGGGAAGAAGAACATGCTCCCAACCTGATTTCGATCCGACCGCTACGATGCAGTCAATCAATTGGTGGGAGTCGATCCCGTTGGGCTGGACCAAAATGCCAATACGTTTTATCGGTGCCATTATTCTGCCTTCTAGCAGGATAAGATGAACGCAACGAGGAATTTTTTCAGCAAAATTATTTAACATATCGGGGAAAGATTCTGCAATTAAACGAAAAAAGAGAATATTTAAACGAAAAAGAGGGGTAGGGTTTTACGCTCGTCTGCGTAAGGTTTCTCGAAGTGCCGGCAGCTTCGATGGGAACCGGGTCGTTTGGAGTCACAACATTACATGAAATGGAGGACACGGATGTCTACGGAATATCCCCAGATCGTGCATGATGTCTCGGAAATATTG
>JBBRHH010000557.1:0-4117 GCA_038222915.1 Tepidisphaerales bacterium | reverse complement strand
CGATGCCCAGGCCGCCGGCGAGTGGATATTGAAAGACCTTGGCAGCGCCAACGGCACCTACGTTAACGGCAATCGCGTTCAGAACACTCACAACCTGCGGCTTGGGGACCAGATTCGCATTGGCCGAACGCTGATGGTTTTTGGCGCGCAGCCCGGCGTGTCGCGCGCGGGTGGGGGCAGCGTGAAGCTGAGCGGAGAAGAGAGCGGGATGGACAGTGCGATTATGCACACCATTCCGTCGAACGACGACTCGATGGTGCTGGCGGTTCCCGAGCCGTCGGCCGTTGCGATGACCAACCTGAAGATTTTGTACCAGCTTGGGGCGCAACTGGGCAGCAGCTTCACGATGGATCAGGTGCTGGAGGTGGTGATGGATCTGGTCTTCGAACATGTGAAGGCCGACCGGGGGATGATCCTGATGCTGGACGACCGACGGGAGGAACTGGTTGCGAAGGTCGTGCGGCGCCGGGATGAGGGGGACAAGAACGGGGACGAAAAGGACAACGGCGACGGAAGCAAGTCGTCGATCCACGCTTCGCGCACGATCATCAACTACGTGATGGAAAAGGCGGAGGGTGTGCTGTCGAGCAACGCGATGGCGGACCACCGCTTCAGCAAGGGCAAGAGCGTGCATAGCCTGGGCATCCGCTCGGCGTTGTGCGTGCCGATCAAATCGCGGCGGCTGGACGCCAAGGGGGGCGATGAAGTGACTGGTGTGATCTACATCGACAGCTCGGTGAAGAACTACACGTACTCTCCCGATCAGCTTCGGCTGCTGACGGCGATTGGATTGCAGGCCGGGATGGCGATGCAGAATGCGCGGCTGTACCAGCAGGGGCTGCAGGCCGAGCGGATGACGGCGATCGGCGAGACGACGGCGGCGCTGTCGCACTCGATCAAGAACATTCTGCAGGCGCTGCGCGGCGGGGCGGACGTTGTCGAAATGGGCCTGCGCGGAAACAACCTGGTGCAGACTTCGAAGGGATGGCGGATCGTCGATCGCAATCTTGAAAAGATCTACAACCTTACGCTGAACCTGCTGGCCTACAGCAAGGAGCGCGAGCCGAAGCTGGAGCATGCGAACCTGAAGAAGCTGGTGGAGGAGTGCGTCGAGCTGATGGCGACGGCGGCCAACGACAAGGGCGTGATGGTGGTGGCGGATGTCGAGAAGGACATGCCGGCGATTCCGATCGATCCCGACGGGATGCACCAGGTGTTGATGAACCTGATCAGCAATGCGATGGATGCGGTGGAGACGGGGGGGGGATTGATCAACGTGACGGCGCGCTATGACGGCGATGGCCGGCAGGTGATCATCGAAGTGACGGACAACGGGGTCGGGATTCCGGCGACGATGACGAAGCACATGTTCGAGCTGTTTCACTCGACCAAAGGGAACCGGGGCACGGGCCTGGGGCTCGCGGTGTCGAAGAAAATCATTGAAGAACACGAAGGGGCCATCAGCGTCCGCAGCAAGACCGGCGAAGGGACCACATTTACGATCCGGCTGCCGGTGTGGCATGAGAATCTGAACGATCCGTCGGTGACGCATGGGCCGCCGGGGTGAGGTTTGAGCGGGTGATTTAGGGGTTGAGCATGAAAACTACTAAAAAGAAGCGGATAAGTGTGCCAGCGGGGTGCAAGATGGTCCCGCCTCCCCCAAACGCCCTTCGTCGCCGATTGATGGAGCAAGACAACCTTACCACCAGTGGCGGCTGCTGCACTGTACATCGTCAACCGGCGAAGCCCTGAGCGCGTTCACACTCCGTCTCAAATAAGGACGCCCGCCATTTCTGGCGGGCGTCATTCGATTCAAATTTTAATCAGATCACCAAATCAGAAAATCCGGCGGCGTGCGCCGCCTCGGCGTTTTGAGGCTCCACGGGGGCCTCGGCCTGGGGCGGCTGTTAGTTGGGCTGTGGCGGTTTGGACGCCCATGACGGCTTTTACGCCTCGGCCGGCATCGGTTCTTGATGCGTGGCCGGGCTTTTGGACTACTTCGGCGTTGCGGCGGGGGGCGTGGGATTGGCCCTGGCTTTGGTAGCCCTGTTGCCTGGGTGCGTATGGCCTTGGGGCGTTGTGGCCTGAAGTCGAATGCCGTTGGCCTTGCGGGCGGCGGTCTGATGGCTCGTGGGTGTCAACGGCGACGGCGGAGTAGGTGGGGTGGTCTTTCTTCACCGGGATGGATTTGCGGATGAGGCGCTCGATGGCGCGAAGCCAGGAGACTTCCTCGGGATCGCAAAAGGAGACGGCCGATCCGTTGGCTCCGGCGCGAGCGGTTCGGCCGATGCGGTGGACATAAGTTTCGGGCTCGTTGCTGATGTCGTAGTTCACGACGTGCGTGATGCCGTCAACGTCGATGCCGCGCGAGGCGATGTCGGTGGCGACGAGGACGGGGATCTTGTTGGCGGCGAAATTGGCCAGGGCGCGCTGGCGCGCGTTCTGGCTTTTGTTGCTGTGGATAGCCTCGGCCTTGATGCCGCTGCCGTGGAGATGGCGGACGACACGATCCGCCCCGCGCTTGGTGCGGGTGAAGACGATGGCGCGGGCCATGGGGAGCGTGTCGACGAGGTGGGCGAGCAGGGCGGGCTTGTGGCCTTTGTTGACCATGTAGACCGATTGCTCGACGCCGTCGGCGGTTGAGGAAACGGTTGCAACTTCTACAGTCACTGGATTGCGCAAGATCGTGTTGGCGAGCTGGCGAATCTCCTTTGGCATCGTGGCCGAGAAGAAGAGGGTTTGGCGGGTGGGGGGAAGCTTGGCGACGACCTTGCGAATGTCGTGGATGAAGCCCATGTCCATCATGCGATCGGCCTCGTCAAGCACGAGGACTTCGACGGAGCGGAGATCGACGTGGCCCTGGTTCATGAGATCGAGAAGGCGGCCGGGCGTGGCGACGACGATGTCGATGCCGCGGCGGAGTGCGTTGACCTGCGGGTTCTGGTTGACACCGCCGTAGATGACGACATGGCGAAGCTGGAGGTTTTTGCCGTAGACCTGGAAGCTTTCGGAGATCTGCGCCGCCAGCTCACGGGTGGGGCAGAGGATGAGGGCACGGGCGCGGGTGGGCCCGCTTTGTGGCTTCTTACTCTCACTTAATCGTTGGAGGATCGGCAGGGCGAAGGCGGCGGTTTTACCCGTGCCGGTCTGGGCGGAGCCCAGGATATCGCGCCCTTCGAGAGCGTGTGGAATGGCCTGCGCCTGGATGGGCGTGGCGATGACATAGTTTTCGGAGGCAATAGCACGGAGGATCGGCTCAATGAGCCGAAGGTCGGCGAACTTCATCAGAATGGTCCTTCTGGTGTGGACGTTGCGCACCATAAAGGGCCACGGCAGACGCCGAAAAAAGGCCGGTCGATGCGCTGCAACTGGGCTTAAAAAATCTGTTCGGATAGTGCCGTTTGGCAAGCTCCCTGAACGATCAAAGGCGGGCAGTTGACTAACACAATATATCGGAATCTTCGGGAATGTCCATGAGCGCAGCCGATAATTCTCAAAAATACGCTTTACGTATGAACAAACGGGCGTTATTTCGCGATGGACGACATCATGTTGGCGGGGTAGCGGTCGCCTGCGGCGATACCTTTTGGGACGACCTGGTTGATGGTTGCGAGCTCTGCGGGGGTAAGGGAAATGTCGAGCGATTTTAGGTTTTCTTCGAGGTATTTACGGTGCTTGGTGCCGGGGATGGGGATGATGTCTTTGTCTTGCGCCAGCACCCAGGCGATGGCGAGTTGGGCGGGTGTGCAGCCTTTTTGCGCTGCGATGTCGACGATGTGAGCGACGAGGTCGAGGTTCTTCTGGAAGTTGTCGCCCTGAAAGCGCGGTGCGTGGCGGCGGTAGTCGTCGGCCGCGAGGTCTTCGAAGCGCTTGACCTGGCCGGTAAGGAATCCGCGGCCGAGTGGGCTGTAGGCAACGAAGGCGATGCCGAGCTCGCGGCAGGTTTGCAGGACGCCGTCTTCGGGGTCGCGGGTCCAGAGGGAGTATTCGGTTTGCACCGCGGCGATGGGGTGGATTTTTTGTGCGCGGCGGAGGGTTGCGGGGCCGGCCTCGGACAGGCCGATGTGGGTGATTTTTCCCTGCTGCTTGAGCTGGGCCATGGCGGCGACGGTTTCTT
>JBBRHH010000556.1:0-4119 GCA_038222915.1 Tepidisphaerales bacterium | reverse complement strand
GAAGATGCGGTCGACCAGCCACGGAGGCACGTCGCCGAAATCCGGCACCTGACGGCAGGCCAGTTCCAGTTCGTAGGTCTGGTCGTTGCGTGCTTCATCCACGCGCGGTGCCTGGCTTGTGGGCCCGATGAACTGTCCGCTGAACAAGTATGAAAGCCCGGGATGGTTGTGCCAGTAGCTGACCAGGCTGCGCAGCAAATCCGGCCTGCGCAGCAGGGGTGAGTCGGAAGGGGTTGCGCCGCCGATAACGATGTGGTTGCCGCCACCCGTGCCGGTGTGCCGGCCGTCGAGCATGAACTTTTCGGTTCCCAGGCGCGTCAGCCGCGCCTCTTCGTACAACGCCGTCGTGTTGCGGACGAGGTCGTCCCAGCTATCGACTGGATGTGTGTTGACTTCGATGACGCCGGGGTCGGGTGTGACCTTGATCACGTTGATACGCGGGTCGTACGGCGGCGTATACCCCTCGACTAGAACCGGAAGATGCAGCCGGGTTGCGGTGTCTTCGATCGCGGTGATCAATTCCAGATAATCTTCGACATGCGAGAGCGGCGGCATAAAGACGCGCAAGACCGACCCACGCACCTCGACGCACAAGGCCGTGCGAACCGTGTCGAAGTCTTCGTCCCACGGGCGAAGCGGTGCGCTTCGCCGAGATCCGGGCCAGCCTGCGTGATAGTCCGGGCCCGGGCCTTCGCCGGTCAGGGGCGGCGTGACGCTGTCTTCCGACGTATCGCGCCCGACGATCCCGCCATCACCGGCTGGTCGAACCTGCGGAGCGCGCTCTTCGCCGAGGAACTGCTCCATCAGCCCCGCCGGCTGCCGTGGCTCGGGTGCGCCCGCGATGTAACGCTGACCGGCAATCGCTTCGTGACTTGGTAATGGACCGCGCGATGCCCATGGATCGACGGCCGTCGTGTCCGGATACGGCGGTTTGACTGCATACGGAATCGAATCGAGCGGCAGGCGATATCCCATCGGCGAATCGCCGGGGACGAGATACATGCGCTCCGGCCGGAGGAACCACGGCCCGCTGACCCACTTGCCGGTGTTGTCGGTGTATCGCTCACGCCGCAATGGCAGGGCATAGCCGATGATCTTGTCCATGCCCTGCTCAAAGACCTTGGCGAGTCGGGCGCGTTCTTCGGGGTTCTCCAGCTTGCTTTCGAAGGGGTCGACATTGACGGGGAGACGCCGCTCTTTCCAGAGGTAATACCAGACGTCTTCGTAGCCGGGGATGAGATATTGTTTGTTGACGCCGAGCCGCTCGGCGAGATAGGCCGCGAAGGCGATGGCATCATTTCCGGTGGCGCGATTGGGTTTGCTTTCGTCGGCGACGAGGTGTGGATTTTTCCAGATGGGTTGGCCGTCTTTTCGGAAATACAGGCCCATCGCCCAGCGTGGCAGCGATTCGCCTGGATACCACTTGCCCTGGCCGTGGTGCAGGAAACCGCCCTTGGTGAAACGGTCGCGCAGCCGGCGCACCAGTTGGTCGCCCAGTTGGTACTTCATCGGGCCAAAGGCCTCGGAGTTCCACTCCGCCCCTTCCATGTCGTCGATGGAGACGAAGGTGGGCTCGCCGCCCATGGTGAGGCGGACGTCGCCGCGCTTGAGATCGGCGTCGACCTGATGGCCGAGAGCCTCGATCTCGGTCCATTCTTCATCGGTGTAGGGTTTGGTGACGCGTGGATCCTCGTGAATGCGGGTGACGGTCATCGAGAATCCGAAGCCGTCCTGATTGACGGTTTCGCCGTCGCCCTGTCCTGTGCCATCCTCGGGCTCGGTGGTGACGAGCGTCTCGTCGTCGAAGGAGAATGCTCCGGAGATGGCGGCGGCGGTCATCGGCTCGGCCGAGCATGCGAGCGGGATGTGGCCTTCGCCGGCCATCAGGCCTGACGTCGGATCAACGCCCACCCAGCCTGCGCCGGGCAGATACACTTCGGTCCAGGCATGCAGATCGGTGAAGTCGGTGGATGCGCCGACGGGTCCGTCCAGGCTCTTCACGTCGGGGGTTAACTGGATCAGGTAGCCGGATACGAATCGCGCGGCCAGCCCCAGGTTGCGGAGGATCTGCACCAGCAGCCACGCGCTGTCGCGGCAGGAACCGCTGAGGAGTGTCAGCGATTCTTCGGGTGTCTGGATGCCTGGCTCAAGGCGGATCAGATACTTGATGTCTTTGCTGAGCTGCCCGTTCAAACCGACCAGGAAGTCGACGGTGCGCAGACCGGTCTTGCAGACGCTGGCGACGTAGGCCGCGAGTTTTGGGCCGGCGGGTTCGGCCACCAGGTAGGGCAATAGTTCGCGTGTGAGCACCGGGTCGTAGACGAATGGATACTGCTCGGCCTCTTTTTCGAGGAAGAAGTCGAAGGGGTTGATGACGGTCAGCTCCGCGACCAGATCTACTTCTACCGAGAATTCCTGGGTCTTTTTGGGGAAGACCAGCCGGGCGAGGCGATTGCTGTAGGGGTCCTGCTGCCAGTTTACGAAGTATTCGGCCGGCTTTACGGTCAGCGAATAGCTCAGTACCGGTGTCCGGCAATGCGGGGCGGGCCGAAGCCGCAGCACCTGCGGCGAGAGCCAGACCGGCTTGGGATATCGATACGATGTCTTGTGATTCAGCGCAACGCGAATAGCCATTGTTCAGAGGATCCGTCTTTACCACATCGCGCGAAACAGCAGGGGTGGCGTTCACTGCTGAGGTTGGTGCGGACCTATATAACCGCAAGCCTACCAAGCCGCGAGTACCAATCTGGTTCCAGAGATCTCACGACAGCAGAATCCTGTTCAGATATTCATTGCGGAATTTGCCCTCCCGATCGAGTGAATTCGTCAAGGTTTTAAACTGCATTAGTTCCCCGCCGTAAACGGCTTTGAGTGTCTCTGGCGCGGTGGTAAACAGCTTTCCCCAATGGGGTCGAGCTTCGAAGAGATTTAGCTCTTTCTCTATTACGGGCAATAGCTTACGAACAGACGGCCAGTCTGGTTTCCAAGTGAAATGGATGGCGAGACTTCGCCGTTGTCGGCAAGGGCTCATCCCCAGATCGTCCGCGTCGATGGTTCGAACTTCCGAGATCTGCAGGTGGGGGGCGATCCGCTCGCGGAGGCGTTCGATTGCAAGCATGGCCTCGACTGCATGTTGGATGGGGACGAAGTATTCCGTCTGTAACTCGTCGCCGCTGCTTGGAGTAAAGCCCATTCGGAAGTGGGGGAGGCGTTCGTGCCAGGGGCCGGGGACGCCCATTTGTTCGGTGCAGTTTTCGGCGGAGAGGTCTGGGATGGGGTGGACGTTTCTTGTGGCGCGAGTTGCGCCGTAAAACTCTGGGACCGTTTGGTTTGCACTTGGCTCGTCCATGCGGCGCTTGATCCAGATGGCGTTGATCGAATTGTCTTTCCAGTCGGTGAAGAGGCTTACGCTGTAGCCGCTGGAGACGATGGCCATAAAGTGGTCACAGAGTTGCGACATCGGGAGATTCAGGTAGACGTCCTGGCGCATCTGGTAAGTGGGTTGGATGTCGAGGGTGATTTTTGTAACTACGCCGATCGCGCCGAGGTGGACTACGGGGAGGAGGCTGCCGCGCTCGAAGGTTTGTATTTCTCCGTTGGCGGTCACGACTTCCATTGCGGCGACTGCGGTGGCGAGATTGCCGTTTTTGATTCCGGAGCCGTGGGTGGCAGTGGCGCAGGCACCGGCGATGGAGATGTGCGGGAGGGAGGCGAGGTTGTGCAGGGCGAAGCCGCGCTCTTCGAGCCAGGGGCATAGGTCGCCGTAACGCATGGCGCCTTCGACGGTGACCGTGCCGGCCGCGGCGTCCAGCTCGACGATCTTGTTCATTGGGGCGATGGACAGGAAGTTGTGGTGGCTGTCGGCGATGTTGTTGAAGCAGTGTCTTGTTCCGAGCACCTTTAGGCGATCGTGCTGTCTTACGTAGTCGCACACTTCTTCGACCGAGCGGGCTTCGTAGACACGATCCGTGCTGTAGGTGTAGTTGCCGGCCCAGTTGCGTCGATTCTCCAGCATCTTTTCCTCCGACAGGCGAGCGATCAACCAATCGCCCGCATACGATTATTCTTGGCATTGTGCTCGACTTCCGCCAATCCGAGCGCTTCCATGATCGGCGGCAC
>JBBRHH010000555.1:0-4152 GCA_038222915.1 Tepidisphaerales bacterium | reverse complement strand
CGTAGTCGAAGTCGGCCCAGTCTTTGGTGGCCTGGCCGTCGATGATGAAGACGCCGGTCTTGCCGGGTTGCACTGTGAGCCGCGCGCACCACTGGCCGTCAGTGACGCCGTTGTCCTGGACGTAAACCGCGTCGAGGTCATCGGCGCGCTTCATGAGATAGGGGATGGGCTGGCCGTCCTTGCCGTCTTCGAAGGTGAAGAGTTGGCGGACTTTCGTCCGGCCGGCGCCCGAGTCGGCGGCGGCGGTTTTTAATTCGCCCGATTTGTACGGTTCAGCGGCGAGGGTGGCGATCTTTGGGTCGAGCGGCGCGGGTGGTGCGAATGTTTTTGTGGGCGGAGCGGCTTGCGTGATGAATGTTGTGAAGAGAAGGAGGGCGATCGCGGCGGCGTGGCGTTTGGGCATGGGCGATTCCGTTTGGGTGATGGGTCATTGGAATCTACGCGCGGGAGGATGGGGTGTTGGGAGGGCGAGACTGGAAGAGGTTCGGGAAGCCGGACCCTACAAGATCTTGGCAGCGAGGAGGGTTTGATCGTCGTCGGGGGCACGGGTGCCTGCAAATTTTCGGACGGAGTCGAGGATGCATTGAACCGCTTCGGACGCGCCGCCTTCGCAATTGATCAGCACTTCGTCGAGGCGCGGGAGGCCGTACATGTCGCCTTCGGCGCTAAAGGTTTCTGTGATGCCGTCGGTATAGAAGAGCAGGTGGTCGCCGGCGTGGAGGCTCTGGATGGCCTCGCCGTAGGTCTCTTCGGGGATGATGCCCAGCGGCAGACCGGCCACGTGGTTTAACGAGGAGATGCGGCCGGCGTGACGAAGACGGGGCGGGTTGTGGCCAGCGCACGCGTAGTGCAGCGTTCGCTTCTCGGGGTTGAAGACGCCATAGAAGGCGGTGACGAAGGTGGCGGTGTCGGGGGTGTATCGCTCGCAGAGCTTGGCATTGAGAAAGTCGAGCATCTTGCCGGGAGGCGAGGGCGGGCCGGGATAGGCGTGCGCGATGCTGTGGGTGATGGCCATGACGACTGCGGCGGGCGTGCCGTGGCCGCTGACGTCGGCGATGAAGATGCCCCATTCGCCGTTGGGGAGCGGAAAGAGATCGTAATAGTCGCCGCCGGCGCGGTGTGCGGTCTGGTAGAAGCAGGCGAGGTCGAGGCCGGCGATGTTCGGCAGAACGCGGGGAAGAAGAGATCGTTGGATTTCCGCAACGGCCTTTAGTTCACGGTCGAGCGAGGTGTATGCACGCTTCAGCTCGTCGGAGAGCACGAGGTTCTGGGTTGCCCGGCCAAAGAGGTTGCTCATCAGGACCAGATCGGGCAAGGCCGAGTGATCGAAGGCGGCCGGCGCGTTGCGGAGGTGGATCACCATGTTGAGGCTCTTGCCCTGGTGGAAGTGCGGGATTGCAACAAGAGTGCGGCGGTCTTTGAGATAGTCGTAGGCCGGATCGTCGGGGGTGACTTGCAGATCGTCGATGATCGTTGGTTGATCCCCGTAGATGAGGTCGGCGAGCAGGCCGCCTTTGTGAAGCGGCAGGCTGGCTTTCTGCTTCCAGGGGTTGACGTCTTTGGTCCAGCGGCTGCTGCGGGTGACGCGGTAGAACGGTTCCTGCAATTCCCGGCGGCTGAGGGACATGAACCCTTCCATTGGAAGAAGGTCGCGCATGCGTTCGGTGTAGGCTTTGACCATGCGCTGCGGATCGGTTTGCAGGCTCATCTCGCGCATGGTGTCGACGGCGTGGCGCAGGCGCGCTTCAGAATCCACCACGGGCGACACCATCGCAGTTAGCAAAGACATGCTTTGTTTTAGGAGGCTCGGGCGATAGAGTCGAGCGGAGCAGGTCAACCGGCGTGGTTTAGGCCCTTCTAATTCGAGACAACGGTGTCGCCCGCGCCGAACGCTAATTCTGTACCGCGGTGGATCACGCACAGCAATTCGTATGGCCCTCGGCGTCAGCGATCATCCGGATTTTGACCAACTGCTCCGACGCATCGTGGCGCTTGCCGTACCCGTGGGTTCGCTGCGTGAAGTGGTGTTCCGATGCAGTGAGCCAACTTATGCGACCAAGGATGACTTGCTGACGGGCGAAGGGAGCCGAAAGCACGGCGGCCGCTGGAACCCGCCGTCGTCGTTCGCCACCGTATACGCCGCCTTTTCCGACGCGACCGCGTTAGCCGAGGCCAAAGCCCACTTCCTCTACTACGGCCTCGACCCCGCCGACGCATTGCCGCGCACGATCGTGGCGGTGGACGTCAAGCTTGCCAGGGTTCTTGACCTGACGAATGGCACGGTCCGCAAAACCCTTTGCATGTCCGCCACCCGAATGCGCGACGACGATTGGCGGAAGTTCAATTGACGTCGCACCGAATCTCTCACGCAGGCGATCGGGCGGGCGGGGTACGAAAGTGGCTTGGAGGGAATGATCGTGCCTGCCTGTGACGGCGCGAAGAACGTGGTCTGGTTTCCGGGCAATCTGCGGGGAACGTCGAAGGCGACGATCCGGAACGTTCGCAAATTGAGCTAAAAACCGCACACCGCTGTTGGCGACATGAAATATTTCCTGAAATAATTGACTTCGCCCCGGCGACTACCGAAAATACAGCAAGAGGTAGACTCCAATGGCTATTGTGACAACCAATCGAATCGAAGCCCTGCGACGAAAGCTTGACGTGACCCAAAAGATCATGGCCCGTATTCTGGGCGTCACCGAGCGGACGATCATCGACTTGGAAGCGGGACGTCCGCTCTCCGAGGGGATCGGCCGCCGCGTGACGGAACTGGACCGGCTGCGACGTGATCTGAGCAAGGCGGTGCGATCGCAGGCCATCGGGCATTGGTTGACCGAGCCCAACGACGCTTTCGACGGCGACTCTCCTGCCGATTTAATCGCCAGAGGGAAAGTGGATCTGCTCTGGCGGATGATTTTTGAGCTCCGGTCCGGCGTCTCCGGTTAGCCTCGACTCGAAGCACTTCCGAATGAAAAGGGGCTTTCAGTCACGGGATACGATTATTGAAACTCTGAACGCCAATGTTAGCGCAGGCTTGTCGAACTGCGGAGTTGAATGGATCAGGCCGATTAGTTAGTTGGGTGGCCTCCACGATACATTCCAGCGGCGGGGAAGGTATGCTGAAAGGCATGCCGCGCGTTTATCTTGCCCCCCTGCTGCTGCTTTTAATCGTTCAAGCTCTTCCCGCACAAACTACACTACCTGCAACAGTGCCCACTGCCCGGCCCATGCCGCGCGAGGCCGTGGAGGCGCTTTATCGAACCGAGCTGGGCGAGCTCTTTAAGCCGGATCAGGCCGATGCAATTTACGCTTCGCACCAGTTCATGGAAGCGTATTTTACCACTCCGGGGAAGGATCAGCGGAATATCCTGGTGAAGCAGATCGAGGCGCTTGGGGTGGATGCGAATATTCTTGGAAGGATTGCGCGGATTCGGCTGGATTGGCCGGCGCTGCAGCCCGGCGTGTACTACATCAACGAACGCGTCGGGCCGCACAATGCGTTTTATTTTCTGGGTGTTCCAAAAGCGTACGATCGCATGCGGGCCTGGCCGCTGGTGGTGAAGCTGCCGGGGGCCGAGGCGTTTGTCACCAAACCACCGCCGGACGGCGACCGAGTTGCGGAGATCTACGCGGCCTGGGCGCGCGACGAGATGGCGAACCATCCGGATGCAATCGTGCTGATGCCGCTGTTGAATTTCGATGAACTTTGGGGGCCGAGCTATGCGGGGATGAACAATGTGATCCAGCCGATTCTGCACGCGGCCGGCCGGGTGAATATCGATCCGGCCCGCGTCTATATGGTCGGGCATTCGATGTCGGGGCATGCGGTGTGGAATCTGGCGCTGCACTACACGACTTATTTTGCGTCGTTTGATGCGCTGGCCGGCGGTGCGCATGCCGACTGGCAGCGATTGCGGCTGATGAACCTGCGCAACGTGCTGCCGGTGGTGTGGCACGATGCGGAAGACGATGTGGTGAAAGTGGACGAGGCGCGCGATCTGGTGCGGGTAATGCACGGCCTGAAACTAAACGTCGACTACGATGAAACCAAAGGGCTTGGCCATGCGCCCAGCCAGCAGGTTCTGGATCGGGCGTACGGGAAGATGCGGAACTTTACGCGCGAGCTGTATCCGCCACAGGTGCTGATGCAGT
>JBBRHH010000554.1:0-4156 GCA_038222915.1 Tepidisphaerales bacterium | reverse complement strand
CCACTGAACAGCCTGATAGAGGCCAGCCACGCCAACCAACGCGTAGACAATGGAACTGATGATCGTTGCTCCAAAGATGGCGGCGACCAAATTGAACCGGATCGCCCCAACCAGACCCCAGTTCAAAGCGCCTACAACAACAAGAACGGCGGCAAGAACATCCAGCTTCTTCATGACAGTCTCCTCGTGAGAAGTGATTTAGTACCCGTGTCACCGGCAACTTGCCGGCGACTGTTAAAGATTAGATTTAAAGCTTCAGAACCTTGAGCCCGGACTCCGCGAAATGCTCCACGAATAGTTGAGGTCAACATCGTGCTGCAGGCCTTGTTGGCGCCGCCCATTTTCATACAAAGGTGCTCGGCCTCAACGACAACTGCGACGCCGTTGGGCCGAAGGTGTTCATCGATCGCGTCAGCTGTCCAGTGCTGCGTGGTCCGCTTAGAGGCCTGAAGAAGCGATAAAGTCACGTGAACTCCACAATCTTTCAATACGTTCAAATCTTCCAAATCTGTCACGTAGTTTAGTGGCCTGCCGAACGAAGTCAAGAAAAATTCTTCCAATTCTTCCAATTCGGTGAAATCTGGCTATAGTGTGGGAATAAGCGTAATGCCCATCGATGGATACCCGGCCCGAGGTCGGAACGAGATGACATCAATGAAGACTTTCAACGGGAAATCGCTGCTGACCCCGAAAGAACTGGCCGAAACCATCGGCGCCAGCGAGAGCTCAATTCGCCGCTGGGTTGACGCCGGCGATATCCGGGTCGCCCGTACCGCCGGCGGGCATCGTCGCATCACTTTGGCCGAGGCGATCCGGTTTATTCGTCAGATCGAAGCGCCGGTCGTGCGGCCGGAAGTGCTCGGACTTGGAGAATTCCGAGCCAATGGCGTTCACGGGTCAGACCTCTCCGAGGACGAGAGGCTTTTTGAGAGTCTCCAGGCCGCCGACGATGACGGCATTCGGAGTTTTCTCGTCTCGCGGTATCTGGAGGGCGATAGTCTTGCTTCGCTCTTTGACGGACCGCTTCGAACCGCTATTCGACGGGTGGGCGAGCTCTGGGAGCACGACAAGCGGGGGATTCTGGTCGAGCATCGTGCCACAGAGATTTGCATTGACGCCATTGGCGCGCTTCGGAGACTGCTGCCCCCAGTCGAAAAGAATTCGCCGCTGGCCTTGGGCGGCGCGCCGCCGGGAGATCCGTATCAACTCCCCTCCATGATGGCCGGAGCTATCCTGTGCGAGTCCGGATTCCGGGACGTGAATTTCGGGCCCAACACTCCCGTTGACCTTCTTGGGCGCGAGGCAGTTGAACGCGGAGCGAGTTTAGTCTGGCTCTCGGTCAGCGCGCCGTGTGAGTCCAAGCTGCTCTCCACACCACTTAGGAAACTCGCTCTTATTCTTGGGAAACGCCAGATCCGATTGATTTTGGGTGGACGACATCACCGCGAGGTTGCGCCGGGTCACCTGGCGAACGTCATGTTGGTTCAATCGATGACCGATCTGGTCGGCGTTGCCGCAAAACTAATCGACAAGGGACGGAACCGAGGCGATCTGTGAGCATGGCATTGCCAGAAGCAGAAAACCCTCTGATCTTTGTTACCGGAGCTACGGGCTGCGTCGGAGGACGACTCGTCCCGACACTTTTAAATGCAGGCTACCCAGTGAGGTTGCAGGTGGGCGCGTCGAGAGAGCTTCAGGTGCGGTGTCGCGGCTGCTCCAACACTGCGGGCTTTACGGCGCGACCGATAAAGGACTGGCAGGCCGTCCATTCGGTTTCGGCCGACGAGCAGTTCGACGCGGCTGTGGGACCGTTCGTGAAGTCGCTGGAAGGTCGAAGGTGAACTGATGACCTACAATCCGGTTGTGAACACGATGGAATCGACTTGGCAAATCAAGATGCTTTACGATGGGAAATGCCCGCTTTGTTCGCGCGAGGTGGCCCTGCTGCGGAAGCGAAACGCACGCGCCCTGGTCGCGTTTGAAGACATTGCGCTGCCGGAGTTTGACGCCGGTAAATATGGACTGACGATGGGGCAGGTGGTCGGAGCAATGCACGCAATTCGACCGGATGGTTCAATCATTCGCGGCGTTGACGTCTTCGCCGAAGTCTATGATGCCGTCGGATGGAAATGGCTCGCGCGGCCAATCCGCTGGCGGGTGACACGGCCCCTGGCGAAATTCGGCTACCGGATCTTTGCAACTGTCCGGCCATGGCTTTCGAGCTTCAGGCCGGCAGAATGCACGGATGCGTGCCGTCGGCCGGCGGCACGACGGCTGGCATCGGTTGCGTTCCTGATCTTCTCGGCAGCGTGGATTGGTGGATGCAGAACGTCCACTCCCCCGCCCGATGCACCGTTCCCCGCTATCCACGCAGCGACCTTGCAATCTCAACCGTCAACGCAGCAAGCCCTTCCCGCCGAGGCGGAGCATTCCGAAATGAAAAAACCATTTATGATTGGAGAAGCGCGGCTTCCAGAAGGCTTTCCTCCGCCGGGGCCGCTGGATGAGGTCATCATCAAGCAATACCCGAAAAGTAGGGCCGCCGTCGTTCAAGCCGTCGCAGTCGACGGCGGAGAGAACAAAATGTTCCGGTCACTTTTCAACCACATCAAATCGCACAACATTGCCATGAGCGCGCCGGTGGATATGACCTGGTCCGATCCCGACCATGCCGACCATGCCGCCCGAGAAACCGCGATGGCTTTCATCTATGGCGATCCCGCCATCGGCAAACCAGGCCCCGATGGCGTCGTTCAGGTGGTTGATCTGCCAGCTCAGAAGATGCTGTCCATTGGCGTACGCGGCAGTTATTCCCAAAGGAACTTTGCCGCCGGACTCACGCAACTCAAAAGTTGGCTTGCCAAGCATGCAGGTGAATACCGCGTCGCCGGCCCGCCCCGTTATCTCGGTTACAACAGCCCTTTTGTTCCATGGTTCATGAAGTTCGGTGAGGTACAATTGCCAATAGACTTTGTTCGCTGAAATATGTTGCCGGCTCTCGGGTACGCGGCCAAGTCAAAAGGGCGAAGTACGCGCGAAGTACATAATTCGAGAATCACCGCCCAACGCCAGTGTTCCCCTCATTACATTAATCCACGTATCTAAGCCAACGTCCCGGCCTCATCAGCACCCGCTTTGATGAGAGCCTTAATCCCCGCGCGCCTAACTGAACAAGACGCCCGCAAGTCGCTCACCACCACCGCTCCAGCACCAGCTCAGAAGTTCACCGCCAACCTCACCGTATCCCATCCAGCGCCCTCCCAGACGCCACTAAAAAATCTTTCCCAAAACCGAAGAGTTCCATTGACCCTATCACTCAAGCATGATAGGGTAATGTACGGTCATAGGAAACCTCGGCCAGTCCACCCGCGAGGAGGGAAACCATGCGATCAATCACCCAGCCGCTTACGCACGCCGCCAAAACCCGCCGTGCCCCCGTGCGACACTCATCAATTGAATCTTGCCTCCCCCGCGAGTTTTCAGTCTCCAGTTTCATGTCTCGACTACCCCGTCGAAAGAGGGTCGTTTCGGGGTCGAAAACGGTCGATTCCATGTCGGTTCAGGGTCGATTGAGGGACGCTTTAGGGTCGGTTCTATGTCGCTTTGGGGGCGGTTTTTTCACAAGAAGAAAACTTCGACTCGAACGCAAACATCGGCCGCACCATCACTTGAATTCTCCACGCGCCATTTCTGCCAACCCAAACACAGTTTTTGCGCGCAGATGGGCGCCAAAAATCAACCGGAAAACACCGCCGCCGTCTCTTCGCCCTCGTGCCTGCCGTGCCTTCCCTGAGACGGGCCTTTTCAAGTCGAAACCGTTTCGATGGATGCGGGGTGGAGGCGGGGCGGAGAGTGGTTTGTCGTTCGTCGTGTTTTGCGGGGTGGCCGTGTAGGATTAGCCCGTCTTACCAACCGGAGTGATGTTCGATGGCGGTGAAGAACTTTCTAGCGTTTGACATGGGGGCCGAGAGCGGGCGTGCAATGGTGGGGGCGCTGGACGGCGGGCGGCTGACGCTGCACGAAAAATACCGGTTTGCCAATCCGAATGGGAAGATCGCGGGGCATTTTCACTGGGACTTGATCAAGCAGTGGGAGGAGTTGAAGACGGGGCTGCGGAGGGCGGCGTCGGACACGAAACTGAGCGGGATTGGGATTG
>JBBRHH010000553.1:0-4166 GCA_038222915.1 Tepidisphaerales bacterium | reverse complement strand
AGCACTGAAATATTAAACGGTAGTGGTGATTAATCAAGGTAATTGGAGAGGATGTGAGCAAGGCTCGGAAAAGGGCGGAGTTTAGCGAAGTTGTCAGGTGGACCGAGCCGACTATAATGTCGGCCGCCAGCTTTTGGAGAGGTGGCAGAGTGGTTGAATGCGCCGGTCTCGAAAACCGGTTGGCCCGCAAGGGTCACGGGAGTTCGAATCTCCCCCTCTCCGTTCCGAACCCACGCCAAGTCCGCAGAAGCTTCCCAAATTCGATCCAAAATTCCGTGGAACGGACCTCAGTGCCGCTCCCCCGTGTCAACTTTATCGATGCAATGGTGGTAATGGAGGGTTGGCCGGGCCGCGGAAACGGCGCGGCAGTTTATCCCCCTACTGGAGCATTCATGACCGTTGGCCAGCCTTCGCCCTCCCGTCGTCGATTTTTACAATCCTCAACCGCCGCGGGTGCGGCCGTTTTGAGTGCGCCGTTGCTTTTGGCGGCTGACGAGGCGCCCAAGAAACCGAAGGCCGATGAGGCGACGCTGGATCCCGCAATCAATAAGCAGGCCGCGGCGACTACGGCCAATTCAAAGTTGAATGTGGCGCTAATTGGGTCCGGCGGTCAGGGCCGCAGCGATATGATGCAACTGCTGAACAATGCCAAGCAGAACATCGTGGCGATTTGTGATTGTGATGAGAAGCAGTTGGCGGCGGGCATCAAGGATGGCGGCGAGAAGACGGCCGCGGCGAAGACTTACAACGATTATCGCAAGCTGCTGGAGGATGCGAAGACTTTTGACGCAGTGATCATCGGAACGCCGGACCACTGGCACGCTCCGCTGGCGACGGCGTTCATCAAGGCCGGGAAACATGTGTTTTGCGAGAAGCCGCTGACACGCACGCTCGGGGAGGCGCGGGCGCTGCGCGAGCTGGTGCGGGCGAATCCGAAGATTGTCACGCAGCTTGGGAATCAGGGCAGCGCGGAGCAGTCGCTGCGGCGGAGTGTGGAGGTGATTCGGGCGGGCGGAATCGGGCAGGTGCATGAGGTCCATTCATGGCTCAGCGATGCGGGGCGCGGGGAAGACCGCCCCACCGGTGATGATCCGGTGCCGGTTGGATTTAACTGGGATTATTGGTGCGGGCCTTCGCCGTTCCGGCCTTTCCGTGGCGGCTTCTATCATCCGTTCGCGTGGCGCGGCTGGTTTGATTTTGGCGGCGGGCCGCTCGCGGACTTTACCTGCCACATCTACAACACCGCACTGCGCGGGCTTGATCTCACATATGCGAATAAGGTGGAGGTCGAAGGCGAAGGGCTTGGGAAGGAAAGCTTCGCGAAGAAGGCGCATATTCAGATGAAATTCCCAGGGCGCAAACAGTCCGACGCGGATCGGCAGCTCGATCCGGTAACCCTGCATTGGTACAACGGCGGGCCGCGCCCAAGCGATGAGATTTTAAAGGATGTGCTGGCGATTTATCCGAAGGTGACCAACGGATGTCTTATCGTCGGCGACAAGGGAATCATCTGGTGCAATCCGTGGAACAACGGCGCGCTGATCAAGCTAAACGATGAGCCGAAGCTGCATGACATCAACCGGCACGAGGCGACGAAGGACATCGCGATTTCAATTCCGCGCAGTCCCGGGCACATGCAGGAATTTGTGAACGCGTGCAAGGGAGAGGGCAAGACGTACAGCGACTTTGATTTTGGCGGGCACCTGACCGAGATCGGATTGACTGGCGTCCTGGCCGTGCGGGTTGGGCATGATCTGGATTGGAACGGCGAGACACAGGTCGCGGCCAACGCGCCAGAGTCTGCGGCGATGATCAAGCCGACGTACCGGCGGTCTTATATGGTGTAGAGCGCGGCGCGAAGAACTGGAACAGATCTTGAAGCCCCGCTCATCGATGCGGGGCTTCTTTGTTGATCGGTTATCCTTTGCAGTGAAGGAGTCGAATGAAACACCACATTTTCTGCACGCTCGCTGTCTTTATTTTGGTGCAATCTGTTGCGGCAGCCGTGCCCGCCACTGGGCCGACAACTGCTCCCACGCCGGCCGATGTGGCGCTGGCGAATTATTTTCGTGTGGAGACTGAGGCGCTGTCAGGCGCTTGTTTAAAGGATATTCATACCGCCGCGGATTGGTCGGCGCATAAGGCAGAGTATCGCCGACAGTTGGCGGAGATGCTGGGGCTGGATCCAATGCCGGAGAAGACGCCGCTGAACGCCGTCGTGACGGGGACGCTGGATCATCCGCAGTTCACGGTAGAGAAGCTCTATTTTCAATCGCGGCCCGGATTGTATGTGACGGCCAATCTTTATGTGCCAAAGGGACTGAAAGGCCCTGCGCCGACAGTTCTTTATGTCTGCGGTCACGGAAATGTAAAGAAAGATGGAGTGTCATACGGGTCGAAGGTGGCCATGCAGCATTGGCCGGCCTGGTTTGCGCGGAGCGGATACGTCTGTCTAATCATCGATACGCTCGAACTCGGGGAGATTGAAGGCCATCACCATGGGACCTATCGCGAAAATATGTGGTGGTGGCATGATCGCGGCTATACCCCGGCCGGCGTAGAGGCGTGGAATTCGATTCGGGCGCTCGATTATCTGGAGAGCCGCCCTGACGTGGATAAGACGAAGTTGGGGGTTACCGGCCGAAGCGGAGGCGGTGCTTATTCGTGGTGGCTGGCTGCGCTGGATGAACGGGTGAAGGTGGCCGTTCCGACGGCGGGAATTACCGACATGCATGATCATGTGGTGGTGGGCGCGGTGGAGGGACATTGCGACTGCATGTTCATGGTGAATACGTATCGGTGGGATTTTGGCCAGGTGGCGGCTCTGGTTGCGCCCAGGCCCCTGCTGATTCAGAACACCGACAAGGACATCATCTTTCCGCTGGAGGGCGTGAATCATGTGCATGCGCAGGCGCGGGATGTTTACAACCTGACGGCGGCCGCGCCGAAGAATCTGGGATTGATCATTACCGAAGGGCCGCACAAGGATACGCAGGAGTTGCAGATCACGGCCTTTAAATGGTTCAACCGCCATTTCAAGGCGGTCGAAGAGCCGATCGAATTGCTGGCGACACCGCTGTTTCAGCCGGAGCAGTTGAAGGTGTTCAAGGAGCTGCCAAAGGACGAGATCAATACGCACGTCCACGACACCTTTGTGGCGCAGGCCAGTACTCCAAAGACGCCCGAGGATAAGGCCGATTGGGAGAAGATGCGGAACGGGTGGCTGAAGTCGCTGCAAGAGAAGTCGTTTGGTGGCTGGCCCGCAGGTGCGGAGGCGGTGACTCCAAAACCAGTAAAATCGGAGACCTCGCATGGGATTACGTTGTCGGCATATGACTTTGTTTCACAGCATGACGTTGTATTGCGACTGTATTTGATGCAGCAGGAAAAGCTGGAGAAGCCTGAGCTGGCGGTGCTTACGCTTCTAGATCAGAGTGGCTGGGAGGGTTGGTTGGATGAGAACGCCGGGGCGTTTCCCGAATCGCTCGGGCAACCGGCCAAGGCGGAGCCCGCCTCTTTTGAGTCGACTCGCAAGATGCTGCTTGCGAACAAGTGGGTGATGGCGTTTGTAGCGCCGCGCGGGGTGGGATTGACCGCCCTACCGGCCGATGAAAAGAAACGGACGCAGATTTACAGGCGGTATCCGCTGCTTGGACAGACTTTTCAGGGGATGCAGGTTTATGATGCGCGGCGGGCGATTCATGCAATGCGGGTAATCGAGCAGACCAGCAAGACGCCCCTGTGGTTGCAGGCGGAGAATCAGATGGCCGGGGTTGCGCTGTATGCCTCGCTCTTCGAGGAACATATCACGCGGATTGATTTGACAAACCTACCCAAATCGCATGTTGACGGGCCGCATTTGTTGAATGTACTCAAGACGCTGGATATTCCGACGACGCTCGCGATGGCTGCGGAAAGGTCGCGGATTGTTCTTTATCAAAAAGACGAAAGCGGGTCGGAGTATGCGCGCTCCGTTTCGAAAAAGCTGGAGTGGGGCGAAAAGCGGATTGCGATTCGCAAGCCGTGAAGTGCTTGCACTTATAGTCCGACGATTTGCAGCAGCCAGTTGGATATTAAGGTGAATATTAGCACGCGCGATATCCATCGCTTTTCGTTTACGCTGAGGATCTCTCCCCAGTTGAGCGTGAAGAGACGATACGGGATCT
>JBBRHH010000552.1:0-4167 GCA_038222915.1 Tepidisphaerales bacterium | reverse complement strand
CGGAAGAAAAATGCTCGTGCGCCGACTTGGCCAACCTGATGGAAAAGGGCGAGATCGACGGCTATCTGCTCAAGCCGATGAACTGTCCGATGCACATCCGGATATTTGCATCCGAGCAGCACAGCTATCGGGACATGCCCGTGCGGTTGGCTGAGTTTGGGACGGTCTATCGCTGGGAGAAATCCGGTGAGCTGGGCGGGATGACCCGCGTGCGGGGCTTTACCCAGGACGATGCCCATCTGTTTGTGACCGAAGAACAACTCGCGGCCGAGCTGCAGGGATGCCTGGATCTGGTGAAGATCGTTTTCAGCACTTTGGGCATGAGCGATTATCGCGTGCGGGTTGGGTTGCGCGATCCTGACAGTGCGAAGTATGTCGGTGCACCCGAGCAATGGGACAAGGCGGAGAGAGCGTGTAAGGATGCGGCCGAGTCGCTGGGCGTGAAGTTCAGTCTCGAGCCGGGCGAGGCGGCCTTTTACGGACCGAAGATCGACTTTGTGGTGAAGGATGTGATTGGGCGGGAATGGCAGCTTGGGACGGTCCAGGTGGATTACCAGCTTCCACAGCGGTTTGACCTGAGTTATGTGGGCGCGGACAACAAGCCGCACAGGCCGGTGATGATCCATCGTGCGCCGTTTGGCAGCATGGAGCGGTTCATTGGTGTGTTGATCGAGCATTTCGCTGGGGCCTTTCCGCTCTGGCTCGCTCCGTTGCAGGTGGCGGTGCTCTCGATCAGCGAGAAGACCAATGAATATGCGGCCGAGGTGGAGGCTGCATTGAAGGAAGCAGGCATTCGGGTGGAGGCGAATCTGGGATCCGAGAAGATCGGGGCCAAGATTCGCGAGGCGACGATGGCGAAGGTGCCGTACATGCTTGTTCTGGGCGAAAAGGAGCAGCAGGCACGGCTGGTGGCTGTCCGGCACCGCACCGAAGGCGACAAAGGAGTGGTGCCAGTCAGTGAGTTTATTAAGCGCACTAAGCGGGAAGTTGCGGATCGGGCAACGGCCACGGCAGCCTGCTGACAGCGTATGCGGTCAGGATTAAGTGAAATATCGCAAGTTTTTCTTGCAAAAGTTATTATGGATCGACATATTATAAGTCAGATTTGTAAGTGTTAGGCGTCGAATAGACGATTAATATTTATGTTCGCGACAGGGCGCGCTTGAAGGTGTGACCCGGTTTGAGGCTGAGCCCTAGTGCCGGCCTCTGGCCAAAGTTCAGATTACTTTTGGAGACCACAGCCATTTCTACCAATTTCCGCCACAACGAGCAGATCCGCATCTCGCCGATTCGACTCATCGACCAGGACGAAAATCAGGTCGGCATCATTTCCACCGCCGAGGCCCAGCGAAGGGCCCGCGAAGCGGGACTCGACCTTGTCGAGGTTGCACCTACCGCCCGGCCGCCAGTTTGCCGAATCATGGACTACGGTAAGTGGCGCTATCAGCAACAGAAAAAAGAAGACAAGAGCCGGGCAAGCAGTCGCGGCGGCCAGCTCAAGGAATTGAAGTTGCGAACCGTGAAGATCGGCGATCACGATTTGATGATCAAGGTGAATCATGCACGGGCATTCCTTGAAGAGGGAAACAAGGTTCAGTTCACCCTTCAGTTCCGTGGCCGTGAAGTGGCGCACATGGACCTAGGCCGGTTGATCTTCCGGAAGATCCAGGAAGCCCTGTTGATGGTGAGCAAGGTGGAACGGCCGACGAAGATGGAAGGCCGGCGTATGACGCTGGTGCTTCAGCCGGAACACAAGAGCGAGGCGAAAGTGAAGCCGCCGAAGGGCCCGCCCGCCGCGGGTGGTTCGGCTCCGTCGGCCGGCGGACCAGCACCGGTTCGCCCGGCGGCTGCACCCGTGGCCGCAGCGCCGCGCCCTGCCGCACCGGCACCCGCGCCGGTTCAGGCGTAGACGACATGGATTTCCGTTGATTTAAGCGTGAGGGCAGACGTTGCGTCTGCCCTCATATATTTGACGAGCCCGTTGCTATAGACGTGCAGTAGGGGACTCGTTAGTATCTCCCCCTTTCCATATTGCAAGCGGAATTTTTTGAGGAACGTGATGGGTTACAAGTACAAGCCCATGAAGGGCGCATTGAAGCGGTTCAAGGTCACCAAGACCGGCAAGGTCAAGCGGCGGCACGCGATGTCGTCTCACTTGCGGAGTGGCCGGCCGAGCAACAAGAAGCGTGCTCTGGGCCGTCCGGCGATTCTGTCCGAGACACTGGCACGGAACATTCGTCTGTTTGTCGGCAAATCGGGTCTGAATCCCAATCGGGTTCGCCATGAGCGGGCGATTCGGGATCGTGATGAGAAGCTGGCGGCAGAAGGCCAGACGGAAACGGCGGCCGCGAAATAACTGATTAATCAATGGCGGCGAATCGCCGCCAATTTGAAGCGCCGGCACGTTGCCGGTGCAGCCAAGCCCCCCGACGTTTTACGCCGGGTGAGTGCCTCTAGCTTGAGTGACGGGCATTTTCGCTGGACGAAAAGCCCTTTGAAAGGAAGTTGTCATGCCTCGTGTGAAAGGTGGACCCAAACACGCCCGCAAGCGCAAACGCGTTCTTCGCGATGCCAGCGGTTTTGTGGGTGGTCCGGGCACGATCTACCGTGCCGCAATTGAATTTACCCGCAGAGCCGGCGTCTACGCATATCGCGATCGTCGGCAAAAAAAGCGGCATTTCCGTTCCTTGTGGATCAGCCGGTTGAGTGCCGCCGTGCGCACCCGCGGAATCGCTTACAACCGGTTTATTCCGGCTCTGGAGGCCGCTGGTTTGGAGTTGAACCGGAAGATGCTGAGCGAACTGGCCATCGCTGACCCGGCCGCGTTTGACGCGATCGTGGCGCTGGTGAAGCCGCATGTGAAAGGCCCGGAGCCCAAGGCAGCTTAAGAGCTGTCCAATAATTTACGCGCGATAAATGAACCCGGAAGCGCAAGGCGCGTCCGGGTTCTTTGTCGTTCTGAATTAGCAGAAAACCCGGCGATGCAACCGTAGAATGGTATGTGATTTTTACATGGGTCGTGGCGGGATTTGGCTATGCCGCGATACGGTGAACAACTCGACTGGATCAATGCGCAACAAGGCCGGATGAGCCGGTTGGTTTGCGAGCTGGCCGCGATCAATAGCGGGACCGGGAATGTTGCTGGGATCGATCGGATGGCGGCGGCGCTCTTAAAAGAGTATGCCGCGCTTGGTGGCGACCTGCGGGAGATTCGGGTTGCAAATCGGATTGTGATTGATGGAGCCGGAGAGGCGGCGAGTGAGCCGCTGGGGAAGGCGATTTCAATTATCAAACGTGCTGACGCGCCCCGGCGGGTGTTGCTGGGGATTCACATGGACACGGTCTATCCGGCCGACCACCCGTTTCAGAATTGGACGCTGATGGACGCGAACACGGTCCGCGGGCCGGGCGTTGCGGATGCAAAGGGCGGGCTGGTGGTGATGCTGACCGCGCTGGAGGCCTTAGAGAGAAGTGGAGTTGCCAAGGGCATTGGGTGGGAAGTGCTGATCAATCCGGATGAGGAGGTCGGATCGCCGGGATCGGGGCCGCTGCTTGCGGAGGCGGCCGCACGCAATGACCTGGGACTGTTGTTTGAGCCGGCACTTGCGGATGGAAGTCTGGTCAGCGCTCGTAAAGGGTCGGGCAACTTTGCGGCCATCGTTCGGGGGCGGTCGGCGCATGCGGGTCGCGATTTTCATGCGGGGCGCAATGCGGTTGTCGCGGCGGCAGAGCTTGCGGCTGCGATCGGCAGATTGAACGGCAAAGTCGGCAGCGCGACGTTCAATGTTGCGCAGATCGAAGGGGGAGCCGCCACGAATGTGGTGCCGGATCTGGCGATCTGCCGTTTCAATGTGCGGGTGAATGACGCGGTTGAGCAGCAGAATGCGATGGAGAGCGTGAAAGCGTGCGTCGCGGCGCCAGGTTCGCGGGACGGGATTTCTGTGACGCTTCATGGCGAGTTTCTGTCACCTCCGAAGCCGTTGGACAAGCAAACCACGGCTCTGCTGGAAAGCATTCGAACTTGTGGTGCCGAGCTGGGTGTGCCGATTCAATGGAAGGCTAGTGGCGGCGCGAGTGACGGTAATCGGCTGGCGGCCGCGGGGTTGCCGACGGTGGATTCGCTGGGCGTGCGCGGCGGAGAGATTCACAGTCCCAACGAATTCATCA
>JBBRHH010000551.1:0-4168 GCA_038222915.1 Tepidisphaerales bacterium | reverse complement strand
AGTCAGCGGCGTCGACTGTCACGCGCGAAAAAGAGGATGGCACGCTCGACCTCATTCTCAGCACGCCGATCACCAGCCGCTATTACGTCTGGGGGAAATTGCGCGGGCTTGTGAGTTTTGCGATACCACTGCTGGCGATTCCAGTGCTGAGTATTCTTCTATTTGTCGTTTCTGATTTGATCCGATCTTTCCGCGAGCCCGCGTCGTCTTTCCAGTGGATTGTTTTTCCCGAAGCTCTCATCGTGCTCCCCGGGATTCTCATTATTGTCTCGGCCTTCGCTGCGATTACCGGGATGCAGATGTCGTTGCGATGCCGTACGACGGTCATGGCGGTCATCCTGAGCGTGGTTATTGTCAACGCAATCTGCTTTGGACTGGGCGCGTGCGGCTTCAGCGCCGTTTCTAGCAGTCAGGTCGGGCAGGGGGGTCTCATCCTCGGTGCGCTTAGTCCATTTACGCTGGCTGGGATCCTGATTGACCCGGCGGAGATCGCCAAGAGCGTTTTCACGCCAGGCATATCGCCCGCAGACGCGGCAAGCGCACGCCTGCTGTTGACGTTTTCGACATGGGTGATCACGGGCATCTACTGCGCCGTGGTGTGGGGAATGTACAAATCGATGGTGAAGAACTTCGATATGACAATCCGAAAACAGGCGACCTGACGACCGGCATTACAGGATTCCCCGCGGTTCAGCTATCATTCTTGTCGATGCCTCAGAGCACTTACTCCACGGGGGACCGCCGTCCGATCGCGGCCCGCAATCGCCAAATCTTTCAACGCATGGCGGCGGGGCTCGCGGGGCTTGGGGTGACTGCAAACATGATTTCGATCGGCGGACTGGTTTCGGGCGTGGCGGCCGGGATTTGTCTTTTTTCGACCAATCACTTCTCTGATGGCCCGCGCCGCATGCTTTGGTTTGCGGCCGCCGTCTTCATTCAGCTTCGGCTTCTGGCGAACATGCTGGATGGAATGGTGGCGGTGGCGACCGGGAAGGCATCGCCGGTCGGAGAGTTGTACAACGAAATTCCGGATCGGATTTCTGACGCCGCCACGCTGATCGGCGCTGGGTATGCCGCTGGTGGGGATTTCTCACTCGGTTACATCGCCGCGTGCATGGCGATCCTGACCGCATATGTACGGGCCGTCGGTAAAGTCGCCGGGGCTCCGCAGGATTATTGCGGGCCGATGGCCAAGCAACAGCGGATGGCGATCATCACGCTCACGGCATTGTTTTGTGGCATCGCTCCTGTTCGGCTGCAGGGGCCCTGGTATTCCGCGTGGAGCGTGATGTCGATCGCGTTACTCGTGGTTATTGTCGGCGCAACTGTGACGGTCTTTCGCCGGCTGAGCCATATCACGGCCAATTTGAAAGCAAGGACGTAAAGTTTATGACGGCCGCCAATCGGCATCGCATGTTTTTCAATCTGCCAGAGGCGTTCGCGCATCCGGTGACGAAGGTGCTGTTCACCGTGGTGTGTGCAGTGCTTGTGCTTACACCGATCATCGTGCGAGCACTGGCCGCGTCGGGCAAGATCAAGCCGGCGCACCGCGACGAGCTGATGAAGCGATATCGTTCGTGGCTGATCATCGCCCCGATGATGATCGTTCCCGTCATCCTGGGCTCTTACTGGACCATCTGCGCTGTGGGCGTTTTGAGTCTCCTTTGCTATCGCGAGTTCGCTCGGGCCACCGGTCTTTTTCGACAGAAACTGGTCTCGCTTACCGTTGTTCTTGGGATTGTGCTCGTCACGCTTTCCGTAATGGATCATTGGTATGGATTCTTTGTTGCGCTCGGGCCGCTCGTGGTGGGAACGATCGCGGCGACAGCGGTTCTCGCGGACCGGCCGCGCGGATTTATCCAGCGCGTGGGGCTGGGGGTGTTGGCCTTCATGCTGTTCGGCTCCGGACTCGGACACCTCGGCTATTTTGCCAACGACAGCCAATTCGTACCCATCCTGCTGATGCTGCTTTTCACTGTCGAACTCAACGATGTGTTCGCGTACATGTCGGGCAAAAGCTTAGGCCATCGGAAGCTCGCGCCACAAACGAGTCCGAATAAAACGATCGCCGGATCCATCGGCGCGATTCTCCTGACGACGCCGTTGGTTGCGATCCTGGCCCACTTTGTGTTTCTCGGCACGGCACTCGATATTCCACGGCATCTGGTCTTCCTTGGCCTGATGGTTAGTGTGCTGGGACAGCTGGGTGATCTGCTTCTCTCGTCGGTCAAGCGCGACCTGGGGATCAAGGATTTTGCAGCAACCTTTCCCGGCCACGGGGGTCTTCTGGACCGCTTCGATAGCTTGATCCTTGTTGCACCCGCGGTGTTTCACTATGTCGGGTATATACTGCCTTACGGGATTGGGGCCGATCAGCCAACACGCCTGCTCACAGGCGGGTGAGTTCCGCATGGAAGACTGGAAACTCGAACCTGCGCACGATCTGGGGCTTCCGATGACGGAGCGGCTGCGCAGCCTTCGGCGCGAGAGTGGGCTGGTTGAGACGATCGGCCATCACGGCTTCTGGGCGAGCGTTCGCGCGTATTTGAAATCCTGGCACCGTTTGAGGATTGAAGGTCGGGAGAATCTTCCCGCCGAGGGTCCGTTCGTGCTGGCCGCGAACCATTCCAGTCATCTTGACGCGCTTGTGCTGGCGTCGTGTGTTCCAGCCCGGCTGCGCGACAATGTATTCCCGATCGCCGCGGGGGATACTTTCTTCAACACGCCGGTCAATGCGATCTTTGCCGCTGGTTTTCTGAACGCGCTGCCGATGTGGCGGAAGCATGCCGGACCGCAGGCGATGCGCGAACTTCGGCAGCGGCTTGTGGACGAGGCCTGCGGATACATTATTTTTCCTGAGGGCACACGGACGCGCGATGGGACGATCAACCGTTTTAAAGCGGGGCTTGGAATGGTGGTCGCTGGCACACGGGTGCCGGTTATTCCGTGTTATCTGAAGGGAACGTTTCAGGCTTTGCCGCCGCATCGTGCCGTGCCGCGGCCAAGGAAGATCATTCTGCGGGTGGGCAAGTCATTGCTCTTTGACACCTGTGACAACGACCGCGCCGGCTGGGAGCGTGTTGCTCAAGCGCTGGAGGCTGGTGTGCGCGAACTTGCGCAGGAGTCTTGAAGATCAATCTTCAGGTTTTTCGCCGGCCTCTGCCATTTTCACGATTCTTGGATCAAACCGGGCGACGATCTCCACCAGATCCGACTGGGCTGCCATCACTTGTTTGATGTCTTTGTAGGCTCCGGGCACTTCATCAAGGCCGGCGGATAAGAGTTGAACGTTTGCGGCCTCCAGGAAAGGCTTGACGTGCGCCCAGCGGAATTTCTCTCGCGCAGCGGTGCGGCTCATCATCCGGCCTGCGCCATGCGAAGCTGAATTGAGGGAGACTGGATTGCCGAGGCCGCGCACAACGTAGCCGGGGGTCGCCATCGATCCTGGAATCATTCCGAGGACACCTTTGCCGGCGGGCGTTGCGCCCTTGCGATGAACGATCACCTCGCGGCCGCCATGCGTTTCCTTCCACGCGAAGTTGTGGTGGTTTTCCACGCCGGCCATAACCTTGGCGCCCATTGCTTTGCTGACACGCTTGTGGATCAACTCGTGATTCGCGTGCGCGTATTGGCCCATCAGGTTCATCGCCGCCCAATACTCCCGGCCGGCGTCGGTATCGAGGTCGAGCCAGGCCAAGCGCCGAAGTTCATCCGGAAGTTCCGGGTGATTCGCCATGGCGAGTTTTGAATAATATTCGGCGACCATTGCGCCAGTTCCGCGGCTGCCGCTGTGCGAGAGCAGGGCGACGTATTCGCCGCGCTCCAGGCCCAGGTCCGGCTTTTCGAGCGTCAGGATACCGAATTCGACGAAGTGATTTCCGGAACCCGACGTGCCGAGTTGATCACGCGCCTTGTCGTAAAAGCGTTTGGTTACGTTTGAGACGCCCCAGTCGGCTTCGAGCACTTCGTGTTCGAGCGGCGTCTTGTGTGTCGCGCCCACGCCAAATTTCGTTTCCTTCTCTAGCGCGCGAATCAGTGAGTCGTTCAATCGTTTCATGTCCTTGACCGGAATATCCAGGACAGAAAGTTTCATCCGGCAGGCGATGTCGACGCCCACGGCGTAGGGGATGACCGCGTTGTCGGTCGCGAGGACGCCGCCGATTGGCAG
>JBBRHH010000550.1:0-4177 GCA_038222915.1 Tepidisphaerales bacterium | reverse complement strand
ATATTCTGGACCAGCTCCTCCGTCTCCTTCGCATAGCTGTCGCTCTGCGCCCACGCCGACGAAAGTTCCTCCAGCGCCAAAACCCCGGCCGCTCCGCGCCGAACCAATCGCCGCTCCACCTTCGATTCAACTTTGCAATGCGTACATCGCAGCACCTTGTGCGCCGTATCCGCCTCCATCAACATTCCGCAAGTCGGGCAGTTCGCCTGAAAACTCTGCACCCCCTCAATCTGATGTGCCGGCTTCCACTGCGTCGGCCCAGCCGCCGTCTCCATGTTCTCAATGGACGTCTCCAGCGTCCGCAACCGCCGCTCAATGGCCGACGCGCCCCCACAGTGGTCGCACTCAACAAGCAACTGACCATCCAACAGCGGCAGGGGGGCGCCGCAGTCCGGACACTGCGCACGATTGGTAATAAACAGTGAAACAGGGACAGAGTCGACCATGCCGCTGAGTGTACGGCGTCGCCGGCAAAATACGGAATTTGCTTCTACCGCTCCTCAGCAATCTGCGTCCGCGTGCTCTCAATGATCGAAAGCAATTCCTTCTGCTCCTTATTGGGAACCTGAACCTTATCCAGGCTCGCCTTCAGATCGCCAATGCTCGCATCAAACTCGGCGTTGGTAATGTGCAGGCCGCTATGCGCCTCTTTCATCTCCAGGCCGTCATAATGCGAAGGCCCGCCCGTCGCGAGCGATATAAACTGAACGAAGTGCTTCTTAAGTTGCTCGATCTGCTCCGGCGAAGCCGTCCACGCCACCGACCGCCCCCTATGGATGCTGAATCCACCCTGCTTCACGCCCTTGCGCGAAAAGTTCACGCGCGGATCATCCAGCACCCGCGGCGTAAAATCCTCGACAATCAGCGTAATCCCTTTGTCTCCGCCCAACCGCTCGAACAGCGATTTCTTATCCTCCGCCTTCAGCGACTTATCGCCGGCCCCCTCGCCACCGCCCTTCAACTGCTCGGCCTTGGCCATCCGCTGATCCGCGCGCTGATCGGCCTCGCGATCACCCGAGGTGAAAAAATCCTTGTTCTGCTTCTGCTCCGCGCCCCCGCCGCACCCGACCGAAAAAAGGCCGAGGATCGCAGCGACAACCAAACTCGAAATCGTCATTTCATATTTCATGGTGTTTCTCCTGTGTTATTGATCTCCAACCGAAATGGGATCGGTCAGCGAAGGTGGCCCAAATTCCAATCCCTCGATCTGATCCGAGCCATTCTGTAGCCGCGGCAGATACGCCCGAACAAATGCGTTGCGCAAAACGTTTCCGATCGTCGCCAGAATGTCCGGCGAATTTCCCGTCTCGTTCCCTTTAAACGGAATGAGCGTCCCCACCTGATCCCGCGGCCGGTTTTTTAAAATCTCCGCCACCCCTCCCACCAACGCCGTCCAAAAGAATTGCAGCGGCTTGTCTTCCTTAATGTCCTGCACCAGGCTGAACACCTGCAGGTTTCGAAAGAGCGGCTTGACATAACCCGTCATCTGCCCGGCCTTGGCGTCGGTCTCAATAACCAGATCAAACCACCCGCGCTTGAAATCAAACGCGCCATACGCCAGCGCGAGGTTGTTCACCTTCGTCACATCCAGACTTAATAGCCGGGCGGCCATGTGAAAATTCGGCTCATAGGAAAATGGATCGAGTTTCATCTGAAACTCAAACTTCGCCTGGTCCATTGCCAGCGCCTCGGACTTCACCGTCGTCAGCAGGGGGGTCACCTGGTCTTGAATATTCGTCAGGTCATCCACGCTTGCGTTCATGTGGCTCAGATAAACGTCCACGGGTTGCTTGGTCTGATAGCTGCGAAAGTGCACCGAGCCGTTCTGAACCCGAGCACTATTGATCTTGAACGGGAACAGATCCGTCAAAATCTGCAGCCACGGCCCGCCCGACCCTGTCTGTGAGTCGGCCGCGCTCGGCGCATCGACAAAGTTCAACTCCGGCCGGTCCATCACGACCTGCCCGACAATTCGCCGGTGCAGCAATGCATTCCACTCAATTGCAAAATCCACCCGCTTGGCTGCGAAGAGCGGCACCGGAATATTCCCCGTCACCTTGGACAGCGTCACATCTTCAATGGAGTATGCGCCGCGCCAGAGATGCAGCGTCACGTCCCCGACCTTCCCCTGATAAAACTGGCTTCGATCGAGGGTACGATTCACGTACGACTTCACAAACCACGGCAGAAATGGCCGCGCAATCGCCGCCGCAATGATCAAAAACAAAATGCCGATCCCCAGGATGCGCAGGATCGAGCGGCGTTTTGGCTTCTTCTCAGGTATTGGCTTGGCATCATCGGACGACGCCGCCGCGCCGTCCGCTGGCAAATTGCCACCGGTATTACCGTCCGAGGTTGTTCCGGAATGTTCGGTTTTCACGACACGCGGAATATGCAAACTGCGCGCCGCTCAAGCCGGACATTGCAAAATTGCTCTGGGGGTTTACAGGGAGTCGCGTGCCGATGACACTGCCCTCATGACCGAGACTGCCGCGGAACCATCACTCCAACAACTTTTTTGGGCCAGCAGCCAGCATGCCGACATCTGCATGCTCGCCGTGCTGACCTGGATTGCGGCATGCGACGGCACAATCGCGCCCCAGGAGTACGGACTCCTGAAAAAAATCGCCGAGCAGCGCGGGGCCGGCGCGCAACTGCACGACGTCATCGAAGTGGCAAAGCTCGCCAAGCCTGACGATCTTGAAATGGCCTGCCACTTCCTCCGCGCCCATTTCGACCGCGGCCAGCGTCGTTCCTTCATGCGCCTCGCGGTCACGATGGCCATCCAGGACGGCCACCTCACAGTCAGCGAAAATCACATTCTCCAGTTTCTCGCCGATCTCTTCGACATCTCGCCGCGCGGGCTATCAAAATTGTTCAATGAAATCGCCCACCGGCCGCTTCCCGTCCCCGGCGACCCCAGCAGCATCGCATGGTGGCGCGATCGTGAGGCCGGCCGCGAAGCCCAAGCCCCCCAGGACAACTGGGGCCCCGACCACCGCCTGCGCGCGCCTCCACCCGAAGACCCATCATCTGACACCAACCAATCTCAAGCGCCGCCGCCTGCCGCCAGGCCGTTGGACAGAATCGCCGCCCTCAGCGTCCTTGGATTACCCGCCAACGCATCCCCGGATGTGATTCACGCGGCCTTCCGCCGCCTTGCAAAAAAACGCCATCCCGACCGCTTCGCCCAACTCGGCCCGGCCGCCGTCGCCGGTGCCACCGAAGCCTTTCAGAAACTTCGCGAAGCCTACGAGTTACTCGCACCAGGTTGATCGATCGCATGAAGGACTTTTACAAACACATCGAAGCGGACGAAGAATCAACCGAGTCAACGATTCAGGCCGCCATCGCATCCAAGAGCTTGACCCTCGAACCCGAAGTGCTCGATGCGGCCAAATTCGTGCTGCTCGACGAACAGCGCCGCGCCGTCTACGACCGCAACCGGCAGGTCCTCTTGACGATCGGCGCACTCCGCTCGCACCTGGGAATGAACCTGCGCCCATTCTGGGCCCGGGCCGACGCCCGCGATTTCACCTACGTCTCCGCGCCGCGCCGCCGCGATCAACCCACCGATCCCATCGCCGTCATCCGCGCCGCCAGCGGTGGCCGCCGCAAACGCGTCCGACGACGATGGCTCAAACGGCTGGCCATTCTCGTGGTTATATTATTAGTGGTCATGGCCATATTGCGGTGGAGCTGACTGCTTCGTTAGTTCATCTTCTCGCGCCATGAGGAACTGAATGAAATCGCGGATCGTATGCCTGGCGGCGTTTCTTGCGTTGGTTCCGCTTCCTGTGGTCGCCGGTGATACACCCGGCTGGCGCAAAGACGGCACCGGCCACTTCGACGACGCAACTCCGCCTCTCCAATGGTCCAGGAGCGCCGACGGTAAAACGCAAAACATCCTCTGGCAGGTGCGCATGCCGCACTACAGTTGGGCCTCACCCCTCATCATCGGTGACAAGGTGATCGTTCGATCCGAGCCGTACGATCTGGTGTGTCTCGACAAGAACACCGGCAGACTGCTCTGGGAGCGATCCCACGGCCCCGATCAGGGCGTGACACCGGAAGATCAAAAAAATCCCCTCTGGCCCGACGTCCAGGCCGCCGCAAAGGAACTCGACGACGCCAACAAGGCCGTCTACGGCCAGTCCGAAGTTTCACAGGCCGCCAT
>JBBRHH010000549.1:0-4180 GCA_038222915.1 Tepidisphaerales bacterium | reverse complement strand
ATTAGCGCCGCGGATGCCGCCAAGCAGGATCTCGAACAACAAAAAGGCATTTTGACCGGGGTGTCGAGCACGCAGGCGCAGAAGGATGAAGCGGCCAAGCGACTGACGCAGAGGGATACGGCGGAGGCGCGGGCGATCCTGAAGCACGTGCTGACCGAATCAGGCGTTAGCCAGCAGACTCAGGTTGCGATTGCGCGGGCGATGGCGACGGATTCGAATCCGGACGCATCGTTGGTTCCGCCGCTGGTGAATCTTATGGGGGATGGGCGAAATCCGGTGGCGACAGAAGCGGGAGCGCAGGCACTGGCGGCACTGGCGCATCGCGGTTCGGATGCGGCGTGGGCGAAACTGGAACAACAGGCGCGGAATGTGAATCAGCCGGTGGCAGCCCGGGCGTCGATCATGAAGGCGATGGGCAACCTTGTCGAAAAGCGCGTCGCCCAGACGCTGGTCGACTTTTTGCGGAATGAGCCGGATATTCCGCAGATTCAAAACGCCGCAAAGGGGGCGCTGGTGGAGCTGACGGGGTTGCAGCGGTTGAGCGGCGATCGCGAGCGGCTAATTCGCTGGTGGGATGCGAACAAGAACACCCCGGATGCGCAGTGGAAGGAAGAATGCCACATGCGCCAGGCCGACAACGCATCGGCGGTGCAGAGCGATTTGCGGATGCTGGCCGATTCGGTACGGCAGTGGATTCAGGATGATTACAACGCAAACCCTGATCCAAAGAAGCTGGACAAGCTGTTGAACAATCGCGCGGCCCACATGCGGTTGATCGGTGTCGACCTCGCGCAAGGCGACTGGGACAAGACCGGACGGATCGCGCCGACGGTGACGACCAAGCTGCGTGACATGATCGGCGACAGCGCGGTGGAAGTTCGCCAGGGCGTGGTGCGAATGCTGCGAATCACGCTTGCGGGCAGCGATGATGCGAAGGCGAAGACCGCGATGGTCGATGCGTTGATGACGCAGTTGACCGTTGAGAAGGACAGTGATGTAAAGGCGGGCATTGCTTCGGCGCTGGGTCAGTTTAAAGATCCGCGCGCGATCACGCCGTTGCTGGCGGCATTGAGCGATGAGGCGGCGCGGGTGCAGGAAGCGGCGGCGGCGGCGATCAAGGAACTGGGCCCCCTGATGGTGGCGGCTAAAGATCCGGTGTTGATCGCGAAGGTGCGCGACGCGCTGCGGTCGCGGATGAACGATGCGCCGAAGGCTTCGATGGTGCGGACCCGGCTTGTCGAGGCGATGGCGACGCTTCAGGATCCGGCGCTGCTGAATGATTTTTATGGACTGTTGAACATGGCCGAATCCGGGCCGGTGCGACGGGCCGCAATTGTAGGGCTGGCGGGCATTGCCAATCCGGCGTCGGCGAACATCGTGGCGCGGTGGGTTTCGCAGGACCGCGGCAACCCCGGCGTGCGGCTCGAGGCGGCGGCGGCCATGGGCAAGTTGGGGACGTTTGATGATGTCAGCCCATTGGTGGATCGGCTTAACCCGGCCGTGGAGGAAGATAAATCGGTACGCGAAGCGATCTGGAAGAGCATCAGCGCTCTTGCAGAGAAGGGATCGCTGGCGGATTTGAATGGGTTGGCCAACAAGCTGGCCAATTCCGATCAGCGGCTGGAGATCCTGAAGCTGGAAGAACAGAAGCTGACGGCGACAAACTCGCCGGCGGAGTTGGCGGCCTGCCGCGAAAACGTCGCGCAGACGCTGATGGATCTATCGCGGCCGCAGGATGCGGCGGAATATTATGTGAAGGCCCTGGATTTCTGGATCTCGAAGAAGGACGCGCCGCGGCTGGACGCGCTGATGCGCCCAACGGCCGACGCGATGCTTCAGGGCGGCGACTACGCGCGGGCGATGAATTTTGCGGTGACGAGCATCAAGCAGAACCGTTCGTATCTGCCGACGATGATGAATCGAATTTTCGACGAAGTGGAGCGGCTGCACAGGGCCAAAGAATACAAGAAGGCGCTGGATCTGCTTGACGAAGCGGCGAAGGTGGGCGATTCGCTGGGCGATTCAGGGAAACAGCAGTTGGAGGCGATGCGTGACAAGGTGAAGCGGTGGCAGCAGAACGGCGGCCTGTATTGGTGGCCGGGAGCGGACGACGCGCTGGTACAGCTCGACCGCGGATCGAGAGCCTTCCATGACGTCATTTAAGAAAAATCTCCTTGTCGGAATTACTGTTCTGGGGGCGCTGCTTCTTCTGGGTGTGATGATCCTGCGGTTTGGCGATGTGCCGGCCAAATGGTTTGCGCACAAGCAGTTTCCGGTCACCTTTACCTCCGAGCGAGCGGATGGATTGAGCGAAGGTTCGCCGGTGGGGTATCGCGGGGTGAACGTCGGCAAGGTGCAGCACGTTCAGCTTGGGGAAGATCAGAGATCGGTTGTGATCAATGTGCTGATCAACCAGGAAGCCAAGGTGCCGGAAAATGTGCAGGGGAATATCACGACGACGCTCCTGGGGGGCGCCTCGTCGCTGAGCCTTGTGCTGGCGAACAAGCCGACGGAAGTAAACACGCCGCTGCTTGGGCCGGCGATTCTGCCACAGGGACAGTTGAAACCGGGCGCAAAGCTCGTCGCGATCTTTCGCGGGGTGGATCTTTTGCCGCGTGAAATGACGGATCTGGCTTCCAGTGTGCGAATGCTCAGCGATCAATTCCAGCAGTCGCATCTGATCGAGCACTTTGACCAGGTGGTGCTGTCGGCCAACACGCAGCTTAACAAAGTGGGCAGGCTTCTGGATGACGTGACCGGCGTCGTGGAAGACAAGGATATCCGCCAGAACCTTCGCGAGGCGATTACCAACTTTCATTCGGTGAGCGCCAATCTCGAGCAGTTGTCGAAGAACGCGAACACGCAGTTGACCGAAGTAAGCACGAACGCCAATAAGCTGATGACCACGACGCAGGCACGCGTGGATCAACTGGGAGGGCAGGTGGGCGACCGGCTGGCGCAGCTTTCAAAAGTGCTGGACAATCTCAACGGCGTGATGGCGAAACTCAACAGCGGCAACGGGACGGCCTCGATGCTGATCAATGATCCGAAGTTGTACGAAAGCCTGCTTGATACGTCGCGCACGCTGAACTTGACGATCAAGGACCTGAAGCGCGTGGTGGAACAGTGGGAGCAGGAAGGCGTACACGTAAAGTTTTGAGTCCCGGCGCGCGACAGGTGGCGCGGCAACAGAAAGTCATCGAACATGCCTGATCAGACTCGTCGATCCACTGTTAATTCTGAAGCGGCCTTCGTCAAAGCACAGCAGGTGATGCCGGGCGGAGTGAGTTCGCCGGTGCGAGCGTTTAAGGCGGTGGGCGGAACGCCGGTGTTTATTCGAGAGGGGGACGGTTACACGCTCAAGGACATCGACGGGAACGAATACATTGATTACGTCGGCTCATACGGGCCGCTGATTGCAGGGCATTGCAATCAGCGGGTGGTGGCGGCTCTGTCGAAGGCGATCGGGCGCGGCACCAGCTTTGGGGCGCCGACGGAGTGGGAGGGGAATCTTGCATCACTGATTGTTTCGGCACTTCCGGCGATGGAAATGGTGCGGTTTGTAAACAGCGGGACGGAGGCGACGATGAGCGCCATTCGCCTGGCGCGGGCGGCGACGGGGCGCGATTTGATCGTGAAGTGCATCGGCTGCTATCACGGGCACGTGGATGGTTTGCTGGTGCAGGCCGGGAGCGGCGCGCTGACGCTGGGAACGCCATCGAGCCCGGGCGTGCCAAAGGCGACCGTCGCGAACACGATTCCGGTTTCGTACAACGATCTGGAGGGGGCGAAGGCGACGTTTGAAAAATATCCGGGGCAGATTGCGGCGTTCATGGTGGAACCGGTGGCCGGGAATATGGGTGTGGTGCTGCCGGCCGCGGGGTATCTGGAAGGACTTCGCGAACTTTGTACGCAACATGGCGCGCTGCTCGTTTTTGATGAAGTGATGACGGGATTCCGTGTGGCCTGGGGCGGGGCACAGGTGCGCTTTGGGATTCAGCCCGACCTGACCTGCTTTGGGAAGGTGATCGGCGGCGGATTGCCGGTGGGCGCTTACGGCGGGCCGCGAAAGTTTATGGAGATGATCAGTCCTTCGGGGCCGGTGTATCAGGCTGGGACGTTGAGCGGTAATCCGCTGGCGATGAGCGCGGGGCTGGCGACGCTGGATATTATCGGTGAG
>JBBRHH010000548.1:0-4192 GCA_038222915.1 Tepidisphaerales bacterium | reverse complement strand
AGAGATATCACCGAACGTCCAGCCAAGGGCGTTGCAGTCCAACTCGCAGCCTGGCCATGGCGAAGCAGTGTCGAAGAGCCCAAGCGCGTCGCAGTTTCGCTCGCTGGCGTCCCGTGGATCCTGGACACTGGACGTCCTTCGCGTGCGATGGTCAAGCTCGCAATTCTGCCGGATTGGCCCGTCGCCAAGCCCGCAACCCGCCCAACTTCCGGCCCGTCCCTGTCGGGCCTGCAACCGGAGATGTGAATGATCCTGCGCCGATTACGTGAACCCAATCGCCGACCTCTCGCCTGCTTGCTTCTTGCGACGATGCTGCTCGCTGTGTCGGGCGCAAACTCCGCTCCGCCGAAAGTGGATCCTGCAGTTATAACCAAAGAGATCACAACACAATTGGCCAGCGCTGAAGAAGCAGAACGCAAGCAGGCGCTGGTCGCCATCCAGAAGATGATGGAGGCCGAGCCCGCACGAACTGTCTCCCAGCTTCGCAGTTACTGGATGAAGCCTCTGCTCGACGCCCGCCAGTTTGAAGACATCATTGATCTCACGACCAAAGGCATCTTTGCCAGCGCGGCTGACGCGCAGTCGATAGAGTTTCTGCTTGCCAGCCGCATTCGCGCTGAGCTCTCCACGGGCAAGTCCGCGCAAGCGATGGCTGACGCCAAGAGCCTTTACAATGTTGGCACCATGGCCGGGATGCCGGCCACGATGCTGCTCGTCGCCGAGTGCATCAACACCACCCATCCGGACGATGCCTCTTTTGTTGAACGCTTCCGCGCGCAGCAGATGGCTGGCGCGGTCTTTGACGGCATCATTGTCGTTGCCCAGGGCTATGAAGGCTCGACACCCACAACCCGCCGCGCGCCGCTCTCGGCCACGAAAGGCACCGACAACGGTCCACCGGTTCTCGCCGCAGTGAAAATCGAGACTCGCGCGTACGACGAAGCCATTGCCAAACTAAACGCCGAAGATTTCCAGACCCTCACCGCCAAGGGGAATCTTCTTCTCACGGCCGATCGCATCAAGGAAGCCAAGGGCGTGTTCGATCGCGCTTACGGCGTCGTCACCGAAGGCTACATCGCCACCGCCAGCGAAAGTATTGCCCGATGCATCAAGGCCGAAGACGGCGCGATCGGCCGGGCCAACGCGTGGGTCATATCGATCCGTCCCAAGAAGGACAAGCCAGAACGATGATATTTCGCCTCCTGACAACCTTCGCGATTCTCTTTGCGCTTTTCACGGACGTGCTACGCGCCCGCGCCGTCGAAACCGAAAAGCTCGCCCCGGCACTCGCGGTTAAACTCGCGAGCGGAGATGAAAAGGAAGTCGATCAGGCGCTTCAGACCATTCGCTCTCTCATCGAGTCCGAACCAGGTCAGGCCGCTTCCTACCTCCGGGAAACGTGGACCAAGCCGCTCCTCGAAGCAGGTCGATACGACACAGTCGCTGAACTGACCCAGGCCGCCATTTGTGCCTCGCCTGCTGAACTGTCGACGGTCGTCATGCTTCAAACGACGCGGGTCAATGCGCTTCTCAAGTCAGGCCGCGCTGAAGAAGCTCTCGCCAACGCCAAGAGCCTCTTCAATGTCACTTCAAGCGATGGCACTGAAAAGGCCCTCGCCCTCATCGCCGAATGTCTCAGCGCTGCCCGGCCGAAGGATTCTGCAATTGTTCTACGTCTGCGCGACCAGCAAATGGCCGGCTCGACCACCAGACCCGCCACAGGTCCTTCCGTTCCCAACATCGTTCGGGAGATCAAAGTCGATGCAAAACCGTACGAACCCGCCATCGCCCGGTTTGACGCCGGCCGATATCTGATCCAAACCAACGAACGCGGTTCCCTCTCCGCCGAAGCCAACTTGCTTCTCCTGGCCGACCGTGTGGTGGAAGCAAAGGCCCTGATGATTCGAATGCGGGAAATTACCACCGACGACCAACGATACATCGCCGATGAAAACGTGGCACGCGCCATTAAAGCGGAGGACGGCACAATAGGCCGGTCCAACTCGTGGCTGCTAAACCCGCCGCAGGACGCGCCGTTGAAGAACCAATGAGCTAGTCTCCCAGCGACACAACCGCTTTCACATCCACGCTGTCGTTCCTGCTCAAATCCGCCAGCGTCTTCTTCGCCATCACAGCGCGAAAGGTCACGCGACCGTCCATAAAGTCCCGTTCCTGCACGCGCGTATGCGATTCGATGAACGAGATCAGACGGCCGTTCGACACATCCGCTTCCAAGGTCACCTCCACCTGCTGGCCGCGTACAACGTGATAAACCGCCTCGACCAATTTCTCCAAACCTGATCCCGTTTTTGCACTGATCGCAATCGCATCTGGATGGAGCGTCCGCCAGAAGGGCATGTTCGTTTCGCCCTCGTCGGTATCGACCTTGTTCAGGAGCAATATCTCCGGCCGATTCTCCACCCCAATATCCTTGAGCACCTCGTGCACTGATTTAAACTGCTGCTCCGCATGCGGGTGGCCTACATCCAACACATGCAAGAGCAGATCGGCGTGAATGGCTTCCTCCAGAGTCGCCTTGAACGATGCCACAAGATTGTGCGGCAGGTCGCGCACAAAACCTACGGTGTCTGACAAGAGGACTTCTGTTCCGCGCTCGATCCGCCAGACGCGCGTTTTGGTATCCAGCGTCGCAAACAGCTTGTCGTCAGCATACGTCCCGGCCGCTGTCAGCGTATTAAACAGCGTGCTTTTTCCGGCATTCGTATACCCGACGATGCAGACTGTAAAATTGTCCTTGTTGCGCGCGGAGACGATCCGGCTCTTGCGGTCCTGAACCTTGACGATGTCATGTTTAAGATCGCTGATGCGCTTTCGAACGATCCGCCGATCCGTCTCCAACTGCGTTTCGCCCGGCCCGCGCGTGCCGATTCCGAGCCCGGCGCCGCTTCCCGCGATGCGCTCCAGATGTCCCCACATCCGAGCCAGTCGCGGATAGGTGTACTCCATCTGCGCAAGTTCAACCTGCAGCTTGGCCTCATGCGTCTGGGCCCGCGTCGCAAAAATATCCAGGATCAGTTCAGAGCGGTCCAAAACCTTGATCCCCTCATTTCGCCGTGACCCCACCTCTTCGTTAATTAACTTCTCCAACGAGCCGATTTGTGCCGGCGACATGTCATTGTCGAAAATCACCACGTTGGCCTTGTGCAATTTCGCCAGTTGCGCGATTTCGAGCGCCTTTCCACTTCCCACATAAGTCCCGGCGTCCACCTTGTGCCGCCGCTGCAAAATGGTACCCACTACCTTCGCCCCCGCCGTCTTCGCCAGCGAGCCCAGCTCTCCCAGCGGATCGCGTGGATCGGCCGTGGATCCCGGTAAGATCACTCCAACAAGAATCGCCTTCTCCTGCCGAACCGACAACTCAGTACGTTTCAACTCAGCCAATGCAATCCTCCAAACCAGATCGATCGATCGTTCAAACCACCCATTATACGCCAGCCTCAGCATCCCGTGTTTTCTTGCGTGGCTTTCGGGCTTTTGGTGAGGCTTCTTGTGCGGCATCCGCCAAAAACCGCTTGGCCCGCTCCACCATGAATGCGTAGATATCGCCGTCATTCCGGTCTTCAAAGAACAGACTCAGGTTCAACCAGACCGGGCCCGGTTCCAAGCCCAGCGATCCGTTGACGATCTCCCCGATCTGAATCCCGGCCCTCCGAAGTGTCTCCATTGCCTTCTGCGTGAATTCGTTCCAAGTCCGTCGATGTCTCGCGACCGCCGCCATTGCGTCGTCCGATTCAATTCGACCGAGCCGCGCCAGCGCCGCCTCCCGCACGGGGCCAGTTCCATCGAGCAATGTCGCAAGCTCAGCGACATTTCCATTTGACAGGAGCCGCGTCGCAAATCGCTGCGCATCTTCGCGCGCCAAATCATCGTCCTCAATTGACTTCGCCAACTCTAAAAGCGCCAGGCCGTTCGTCGTATCCTCCGGAAATTGATCCTCGACATCGTCGTATTGTGCCAGCAGATTATCGATTGAAACCGCTTGCCCTGCCCCGTCGATCAGTTGCACGATACCGCGACTGAACCACCACCTGCTAAAGCCGGAGGGTTCGAGTTGCGACTGAAAGTCGCCCTTTCGGCTGAAGCCGACCATGGCGCGGCTGAAGCCGGCTAAAGCTTCTCGTCGGTCACTGTGAACCCATCCTGTACTGGAACGTCCTGATGCTCGATGTAG
>JBBRHH010000547.1:0-4210 GCA_038222915.1 Tepidisphaerales bacterium | reverse complement strand
TGATCCACGCCCCATCCGGGGCGGCGTTCACCGCCGCCATCACGTCCCGCAGCAACTGCTCGGCATGCGGCCTCATCGCGTCAACGAACGTCTGTGGTGACACCTGTGCTCTCTGGCTCATCGCGGACTCCTTTCCAGCGTGCGGTCAACCCCCTGCGACCATTCTAACCTCAAAATCTGTCCCGCCCGGAAAAATGGTCACGCCCCTCCCCCAAAACACCCCAAACTTTCCGTGACAACCCCACAATCTCTCGATATCATGCACCGCCCAATTAAATTCAAAGGTGGTGCCAAAATGAAACCGGCAACGACTCTCTGCTCGTTTGCCGCCGTCGCCCTACGCGCGGCCGCCATCTCCGCCGCTCCCCCTCACAACAACTTCGACGACGACTGGGCCGCGGCTTCTTCTTCCTCGACGGCAAAGTGATCAGTATCTGGGGCGAAGACCGCGGCATCCGCGACCTCGAGCTCACCAAGGGCCTCCACGAAATCCTCCTCGTGCGCCTGGTGTCCAAATCAGGCGACATGACCATCAACTGGCGTCCCCCCGGCACAAAAGAACTCGTCCCCGTCCCCGACAACATCCTCTTCCACGACCCCGCCAACAAACGCCCGCCACCCATCCCCGGCCTCAACAAACCGTGATGCCATCCTGATGGAGCGACAGCGACTGAAGGATCTACGCCAAAACCCGCATGCAATGCGGTGCTCGCGCCCCAGCCCAAACCGTTCCAACCAACTTTGCTCTGGTAGGGTGCGGCTTGCCGCACCATTCGCTGTTGGCCCGCACGCGTGATGCGTCCACATCATCTGACGCAAGAGAATTCGACTCCTTCGCCATCAATGCACAATCCCGATTGGCAGCCTCGAACGCCAAGTTGTACGATGTAAATCGTGACCGACACTTGTCTAATTCCAGACCGAGCCAACGTCCGGTCGATGTCGTCCCGCCTTCCAGAACATGGGCAACAGGATTTCGCCCGCTCGTTCTGCACTTCGGCCATCGCCACCTATTGGACTGCGCTCTGCGCCCGCCGCAGGGCCAACCTGCCGCTTCGCCCATTCCCGCTCGAATTGGTTTCTCCTCTTAACAATTCCGCTGAAGATCGCGCGGCCCAGATTGGAGCTGCCGCAGCGCGCCTTTCTGATGATTCGGCCGCCTACGAGCTCAGCTCCCTTTACACGTCGATGCTGCCCAGTGAGGTACGTGCCCGTTTCGGCGTTTTCTATACACCGCCGGCACTCGTCGACCGCCTGTTGGGCTTGGTGACCGAATCCGGCTTTGACTGGAATTCCGGAAACATTCTCGACCCGGCCTGCGGAGGCGGCGCGTTTTTGGCGCCGATCGCTCGAAGAATCGCGAACGATCGAAAGAAGGATAGTTGGAAGCCCAGCCGCATTGTCCAGGATATCGCCTCGCGCGTTCACGGCATCGAGATTGATCCCTTCGCCGGATGGATGTCTCAGGTGTTTCTCGACGCTGCCCTCCTGGATCTCACTAAAGATGGCCTCAGGGTGCCGCAAGTTGTTTCAGCAGCCGACGCGTTAACTGCGAAGCCGGGAAACGTCGGCGGGGACTACGATCTGGTCATCGGCAACCCACCCTACGGCCGAATCACGCTGGCCGACGAATTGCGAACAAAATACGCGGCTTCTTTGTATGGCCACGCGAATCTATATGGCTTGTTTACGCATCTTGCCGTCACGCTGGTTCGCCCGGGCGGCCTTATCGCCTATGTGACGCCAACCTCCTTTCTTGGCGGCCAGTATTTCAAAAACCTTCGTGGAATGCTCCTTCGTGAGGCGCCCCCCGTGATGATCGATTTCATCAGCGATAGGAGCGGTGTCTTTGAAGATGTGCTGCAAGAAACGATGTTGACCGTCTACCGTCAGCAGGACCATGTGCCTGACGTTGCCGTCCATCTCATCGCTCCGTCCGAAGGCGGCCGGAGCTGTGAAATTTCCAGCTTGGGAGAATTCGCTCATCGTGGCGGGTTGGATGGCCCCTGGCTCTTTCCGCGACAACCCGACCAGTCGGATTTGTTGGGCCGGGTGGCTCAATTGTCGTCAAGACTGGCGAACTACGGTTACGGCGTTAACACAGGTCCACTCGTCTGGAACCGTCACAAAGATCAATTGATGTCCGCCGCCGGTGCGGATCGCTATCCGCTGATCTGGGCCGAATCCGTGCGCCCGGATGGAACATTCAGTTTTGCATCCGACCGTAGGAATCATCAACCTTTTTTTAGGCTTCGGTCCTCCCAGGAACATCTGCTGACCCGCGACCCCTGCATTCTTGTTCAGCGCACCACCGCGAAAGAGCAAATCCGTCGTTTGAACGCCGCGGTTCTGCCGATTTCCTTCATTGAGGAGCATGACGGAGTGGTGATCGAAAACCATCTCAACATCGTTCGCCCGTTGGGCGTCAGGCCAGCCGTGCCCCTGGACGTGCTGGCGGCGCTGCTGAATTCAACTGTCGTTGATCGGATATTCCGGTGCATCAATGGCAGCGTTGCCGTTTCTGCCTATGAACTGGAATCGCTTCCCTTCCCGCCTGTAGCGCAGCTCAAAAATCTGACGAAACTAGTCCGCCGCGCGGCGCCACGCACCGCACTGGATGCATGCGTTGCCGAAGCTTACGGGGTTCAACCATGACCACGCCGCTTGTGGGGGTGCCAAAGCTCGTTGAGATCGCGCGGCGTCTTCGATTGATCTTTCCATCCGGAACCGACCAGGTTGGATATCTCACGCGCGAAATCGCCGCCAAGACGATTTTCGTGATGTTCTATGCCAACGCGGTAGATGGAAATGAACAGTGGATCCGTCCGAATCAGGTGGCAAGGATGACCGACGCCCAGGCGAAACTTACAGGTGATCCGGACAGGACCGAATGGATCCGCCAATCGCTGCTTCCACAGAATCGACCTATCAGGGGGCGGTGGTACGCCGACAACACGCGCGAGCCGATCCGCGACGAGACGCTGCGTGCGGGATTGGTCTTTGTCGGAGCGGTGGTCGAGCGTCCCGGCCTCTCGCCCACTTCATCCAAACCGCGTTACGCGATGCGGCCTGACTTCGCGGCGCTTTTCCTCTGTGCTGAAGGAGAGCTGGCGCCGCTTCTCGAAGCATGGCAAGCGGAACATCTGAGCGCAACGGCACGCGCACGATTGGCATTGATGCGGCATGGCGTTGTGGCCGCAAGTGGAACCGACAAAATTTTTGTCCGCTTCCCGAACGGCGAAACCCGCCAGATGTCGCCGGGTCCGAGCGCCGTCCTGAGCAAGGCCGTCATCGAAACATTCGCAACGAAGTTTTTGGTCAAACCCGGCGTCATACTCCTGAGCGAATCGCGCGACAAAGTTGTCCAGCGCGATGAGACGCTGGCCCGCGCTGTGGGAATCCAGATCGTATCTGAGTCGCTACTGCCCGACATTATTCTCGTCGATCTGGGTCCGACTCAACCCTTGATCGTCTTCGTCGAGGTCGTAGCAACCGATGGTCCGATCACCACCGCTCGCCGCGATGCGCTGTCTGAAATGGTGCGAGCAAGTGGGCTGAATCCTCAACACGTCGCGTTCGTGACGGCAGTTATGGATAAGGCCAGTTCCGTCTACCGTAAGATCTCCTCCGAGATTGCCTGGGGATCATTCGTCTGGTTTGCGTCAGAGCCGGAAAATATCGTTATTCATCGCCGGCAAGTCCAGGGATCAGGCACAACACTTCTTCAATTGATGGCCGATCAAGGGACTTGAGCATTCTGGCTAACTGGAGATCTCCAAGCCAACCTGCCAACCGCGAGAAAATGTTAGGGTATACCCGAACATTTATATTGACAATCCCGGCCACTCCAGCTAAGCTTCCAAAACAGAAAACATCATCGAACGGGGAAAACAATGCCGCCAAATATCCGCATCACGTCGCCATCCGCCCGGCAAGCCCAATGGATCCAGCCCGACGCGAAAGGGTCGGATTTACGGTACGCCAAATCCAGCGACACCGCCCATTTCCACCCCCAAACATCCGACTCCTCGATCCAAAACACCCCCGTCGGTTGGTGGTCGGTTAGTAGTCGTTTGCTGGTCGGTCACAGGTCGGTTGGTGGTCGATTGGTGGTCGGTTACAGGTCGGTTGGTGGTCGATTGGTGGTCGGTTACAGGTCGGTTGGTGGTCGATTAGTGGTCGGTTTCAAACGGCCCCGCGGCACCCACCG
>JBBRHH010000546.1:0-4218 GCA_038222915.1 Tepidisphaerales bacterium | reverse complement strand
CGATTGCGGCACGGATTCACGCCACGGCGGCGGTCCGGCGCTTCCCGGAGTTTGGCGTGGGGCTGGCGGGGGCTAGCGGGTACAAGCTGTGGCTGATTCCCGGACAGAAGATGGTGCAGATATTGAAGGGGGACGAGGTTCTTGCCTCTGTTGCGTACACAACGTGGGTGAGCGCAACCTGGACAAAATTCCGCCTGCAGTTTCGGACAAAGGCCGATGGGGTGACGGCGGTCTCCGGGAAGGTGTGGGAGGATGGAAAGCCTGAGCCGAAGGAGGCGACGATCGCCGCGGAGGACAAGGAAAAGCCTTCCGAAGGACGCGCGGCTGTCTGGGCCAATCCATATGCCGGTACGCCATTGCGATTTACGGATATACTGCTTGCGCCGTGAGAGAATTTCATTTCACCAGAGGAAAACCTAGATGAGCAACCAACTGTCCCGTCGTGACATTCTTCGATTTTCGGCCGCCGGCGCGGCGGCTACTTTTGTTGCGCCTGGGCTGCTGCGGGCGGAGGATGCCAAGAAGAAGATCCCGATTGGGCTGGAGCTTTATTCGGTGCGAAATGAGCTGGGCAAGGATTTCACCGGCGTGATCGAGGCCGTTGGAAAGATGGGATATAAGGGCGTGGAGTTTGCCGGATACTACGACTGGGACAAAAAGCCCAACGAGCTCCGCAAGCTGCTGGACGACAATGGGCTCAAGTGCTGCGGGACGCACACGCAGATTCAGACGCTGCTTGGCGACAATCTGAAGAAGACCGCCGAACTGCACAAGATTCTGGGGAACAAGTTTCTCATCTGCCCGTACATCGCGGCCGACAGCGCGGAGGTGTGGCTGAACACCGCCAAGAAGTTCAACGACATTTCCGCGAAGGCTAAAGAGCTGGACATGCTGGTGGGGTATCACTCCCACGGCGGAGACTTCAAGAAGTATGACGGGAAGACTTCGTGGGAGATCTTCTTTGACAATACGAATGCGGAGGTCGTTCATCAGATCGACACCGGCAACACGCTGGACGGCGGTGGCGATCCGCTGGCGATGATCAAGAAGTATCCCGGCCGTACCAAGACCACGCACATCAAGGAACATGGCGGAGCCAAGGGTGCGCCAATTGGGGAAGGGACCATCGACTGGAAAGCGATGTTCGAGGCCTATGAAACCGTAGGCGGGACGGAATGGTACATCGTCGAGCACGAAACGAGCGACAAGCCGCTGGAGACGATAAAGGTCTGCCTGGAAAACATGAAGAAGATGGGGAAATGAGATCACTGGTCGGCGCGGCCCGCGGCCGACGGCACGACTGGCTTGGTCGTTGGTTTGGGCTTCAGGTCTTCCAGCAACTGCGTGGCAGCGCGGACGATCTCCGGGTCTTTGTCCTGCAATAGAGTTTCGAGAAACGACGATGTAAGGTCGCCGTAGGAGGCTAGCTTTTGGCGCGCGGAGTCGCGCGACGGAAAGTCGTCGCTGCCGAGTTGCCGGCCGAGTTCGGCGAATTTTGGTGCGAGGTTTGGTAGCCATGCGGAGCGGTCTTTCTGACCGGGGAGAGTATCGAAGACCAGGCCGACGCGCACCACTTCATCAGGTTTGGGGGTGATGCTGAGCGGGAAGATTTTGTCATAGTCGGCCACGGGAAGGCGGGAGATCAACAGGAAGCCAAGGCGCGAGGTGAGATCGTGCTGCCATGCAGCCACGAGGGCGGCCGACTCGGGAGCGGTGAGGCCGTGGTCGCGGCAGGCGGCGAAGCATTCGGCGGTGATCTGCTTGTCGGATGCCGGCTCGGCGGTGAGTTCCTGTTGTTTCAGATTCGCCTGGGCGTTGCCGACGATGGTATTGAAGCGATGCAGGAACTTTGCCCTGCCGTCGTTGACAATCAGCAGGACCGGGCCGGAACTGGCGGCGGATGTGTTGCGGATAACGATGGTGTCCTTCGACACGTTCGCAACCACCGTCGGCTCCTGGCGGGCAGTTGCTTCGTAGAAGAGGAAACGGTCGCCGCCGGTCTTTGTGGTGAACCACGCGGCCGGCACTTCGCGCGCGGCGGCCCACCAGTGGCCTGCCGCGACGGGCGGCAGTGGGTTGGCGGGCTCGCGGGAGAGCTTGCCGGACCATTTCATTCCGACCGCCTGCGTCAGCGTGTAGGCCATCATGGCGCGATGGTCCAGAACCATCGGGCTTTGGCGTTCGATGAACCCATCGGGCTTCGGGAAGTACGCGAGTGGGACGCCGAGCGGCGTGTCGATGCGGATGTCGATGGCAAGGCCTTCGCTGCCGTAGAAGTAGACGATGGGCTTATTCCAGCCGTGGTTCATGCGGGTGGGCACGTAGCTCTTGTCGTGTTGCAGGGCAAAATCGGGGAGGGATGACAGAAGCTCGGCGGGCGGCGCGAGCGTGGTCGAAGACTCGGTCTGGTCACGGACCATGACGCCCCATTCATGCACGACGAACCGATCTGTAGCGCAGCAGATGGAGGGAACGATCAAACCGATCGCCAGAAGCAGATTCCTCATTCCACCATGGACGCGAAAGTGCGCACAAAGATCGTTGCATAGCCGGTACAATCTTATAGACATGAAATACCTTTTCTTTCTGCTGGCCGTGGCTCCGGTGCTTTTTGCGGAGGAGCAACCGGATCTTCTTGTACAGGCTCAGCGCGCCTATTCGAAGGGGCTGACGGATGAGGCGGTTGCGAACATTGACGCTTTTATCAAACAGTCGCCTGAGTCGCCAAAGGGGTATCTGGCGCGGGCGGCGATTCGGGATGCGCTGCGTCAGTACGATAAGTCGATTGCGGATTACGACAAGGCGATTGCGCTGGACGGTAAATTGGCCGACAATTATCAGCGGCGTGGGGTAGCGCGGTTCATGGCGGGGCAGATCAAGGACTGCCTGGCGGACTTCGACAAGTATCTGGAGATGAAGCCGGAGGAGAAGCCGTATCACTGGCAGCGCGGGATTGCGCTTTATTATGCCGGGCGATTTGAGGATGGGGCCAAGCAGTTTGAGCTGCACCGGACGGTGAATGCGGAGGATGTGGAGAACGCGGCCTGGCATTTCATGTGCGAGGCGCGATGGAAGACGCCGGCCGAGGCGAAGGCGGCGCTGATCCCGATTGAGAACGATTCGCGGGTTCCGATGATGAAGGTGCATGAGCTGTTTGCCGGCAGAGCGTCGGAGGAGGATGTGATGGCGGCGGCGACGGCGAACCATGCGCCGCCGGCGCAGTTGAACCGGCAGCTTTTTTATGCCCACCTGTATATCGGGCTGTATTTTGAATCCATTGGAAATAACGAAAAGGCCAAAGAGCATCTAACGGCCGCGGTTTCGCATGAGGTTTCAGATTACATGTATGGGGTGGCGAAGGTTCATGTGCAGTTGATGAAGAAGTGAAGGCGATGGCTATTCAATGCTGATCCTTTGATGCGGCCTGCTTAGATCTACCAGCGCAAGCCAGAAGCGTGCGAAGGCTTCGTTGGGGACGCTGCGCCAGCGCCAGGTTTCGTCGGTGGCGACGTAGATGCAGTGGAGTTTTTCCTTTGCGAGGAGCACGACGAGGGGCATGTCGTCGGTGCCGGAATTGGCGAGAGTCGCGAGCACCTGTGTGTCGGGCTTGAGCTTGCCGAGGAGTTGCACCCAGGCGAAGCCGGGGCCGTCATCGGGCCAGGGTGGAGTTGCTGCGTCGACATGGTGCGCGAGAGCGTCACGCATGGTTGGGGATTTGATGCGCATGGTGGGGGTGAGATCGCCGGTGGTGAGTTGTTTGACGCGGCTCGGGTTGGCCATGGGTAGGCAGTCGGCCAAGGGCGTGTCCTGGTAGGTGGCGGGCATTTTCTGGCCGGCGAGGCAGATGAGGCCGAGATGACCGGAGAGAGCGCGGTCGCGGAACGTGGCGAGGGTTTCATCGCCGAGGACATCGGACGGGATGTCTCCAAGTAATAGAAGGTCAAAGGGGAAGGCATCGTCTGGGCTCGCGGGGAGATGATCAATGGAGGATTTGGGATCGGGGTCAAACTTGCCGTCGGAGCCGATGAGGGCGGCGGTCACGCTGAAACCAGCCTCGCGGGTAAGGACCGTTTTGACGTGGCGGTATTCCCAGCGCGGGCGGGAATCGAGGATGAGAATGCGGAGGGCGGGTTTCGTGGAGGGAGCGGTTGCCGGGGCGGTCGTCGCTGCGCTGGCGAAATGCGCGGTGATGGCAATTAATATAATTGCGATGGTTGA
>JBBRHH010000545.1:0-4222 GCA_038222915.1 Tepidisphaerales bacterium | reverse complement strand
GGAGCCAATGGACGTCTTTGAGATCGCGGTCGAGGGATTTTAAGAGGCCGGAGAGGCCCGGCTGATAGTTGATGTCGGTGCCGTAGGAGGTGGTGTCCTGGCCGATGAGATTGAGCTCGACAGCGCCGTCGGCGGCGAGTTCCTTGGCTTCGAGGAGGATTTGCTCGATCGGCTTGGAGCGCATGAGGCCGCGGATGGAGGGGATGGTGCAGAAGGTGCAGCCCTGGTTGCAGCCTTCGGACATGCGGAGGAATGCGTAGTGGCGCGGGGTGAGGCGGAGGCGGGCGCGGTCGTCTTCGAAGACGGGGAGGCGGTTGGTTTTGGTTTCCTTAAAGGGGGACGCGGCGACGCCCTGCGCGGCGGCCAGCTCGCGGGAGAGATCGTGGTATTTGCCGAGGAAGTGGCCGTGGTCCTGGCGGGGGTTGGCCTGGCCTCGGACGGCTTCGACGATGTGCTCGCGGTCGAAGACGCCGACGAGGCGGTCGATGCCGGGGGCGTCGTTGAGCAGCTTGGTTTTGTGGCGCTGGACGAGGCAGCCGGCGACGACGACGCGCTGGCATTTGCCGCCGGTTTTGAAAGCGATGGCCTCGTTGATTTCGCGGAGTGATTCTTCCTTGGAGGCTTCGAGGAAGCCGCAGGTGTTGATGATGATGGCGTCGGCCTGGGAGGCGTCGGGGGTGATGGAGAGGCCGTCCTGGGCGAGGAGGCCGAGCATGCGCTCGGAATCGACGAGATTTTTCGGACAGCCAAGGCTGACGAAAGCGACGGTCTTGATGGGCTTGGCCCGTTTGGGCATTGCTATGGCTCCGGTTGTGGGATTGGCCTGGGGGCGCAGGCGGGGTAATGAGGCATTGTAGAGTGTGGGGGACGGACAATAAAGGTGGTGGGGGGTGCGGGAGTCGGCGGTCGGAAGTTGGCGGTGAGCAGTTTGGAAATGCGCGCAAAAATTGTGTTGGGGGCGGTGGAAATTTGGTTTGAAATACTTAAGTGTTTTGATAGCAGGCGGTTGTGGTCATCGACGTTTGTTTTGGGGTTCAAAAAACCGACCCCAAAGCGACATAGAACCGACCCTGAAGCGTCCCTCAAACGGCTCTGAACCGACATGGAACCGACCGTTTTTGACCCCGAAACAACCGTAAAGCGACGGGGGAGGAAAAGTCGGCGGCAATTCTCGCGCGGAGGCGCTGAGTCGCGGAGAAGAGGCGACAGCGGCGCGGGGTTGGATGAATCGGGGGTGCGAAGTGTGCGCAAAATTGTGTTTGGGAGGGTGGTAATGATGGGTGCGGAACTCAAGTGTTGGTTTGGCCTATGTTTGTGATCGACGGGAAATTTTATCCGGGTCAAAAAAGCGACCCCAAAGCGGTAGCGAAGGGGGCCTCCAACCTCCCTCGAATCTCCCCAAACCGACGTTAAATCTCCCCGTTTTGACCCTCGAATCGCCCCAAAGCGACGGGGGAAAATGGACCCGAACGATTCGAGTTGTGGTGACTGCTGGGAAGCAATTTGGGCCTCGGAGATTTGCGGGGAGTGGCGGGTGGATCGGTTTATCGTGGGCATGACGGACCCCTTCCACGCGTTTTGCCGGTTTTTCGCCTGCGGCAGCGGGGCACGGTTTGGGCCACCCGCTGCTGGTTGGATTGTACGTTATATGTTAGGTTAAGTCAAGGTGAATAGGATTTTGCCGGCGAAACTCCTGGCCAGCGCCTTACCGCCTTTTGAGCGAAATAATCTATGATGGCATGATCATGCAAAAGATCGCGTCGGCTGCTGCGTCGCATTTTTGTCACGTCTGCTTCTTCTGCTGCCTTCCTTTGTTCGGCTGTTCGACACGCCCCGCGGCCATACCCGCGCCCGGCGTGGTCGGTGATTGGGCGCAGTGGCGCGGGCCCAACCGCAGCAGCATTTGTGACGAGAAGGGGTTGCTCCAGGATTGGCCGGAAGGTGGCCCGCCTTTGCTCTGGACGGTGCAAGGCCTCGGAGATACCTACGCCCCGGTTTCCGTTCAAGGCGACAAGATCTATACGGTGGGACGGCGCGACCGGAGCGAGGTCGCCATCGCTCTTGATCGCGATAGAGGCGTCGAAATTTGGGAAGTTCCGCTCTGGCCTGCCGCCAAGGATGAGCTCGGGATGCGGCAGATCAGCCTTCGGCAACCCACGGCGGACGGCGAACGCGTTTATGTGACATCCGCCGATGGCGACCTGGCCTGCCTCGACACGAAGACGGGTCGGGTGCGTTGGCAAAAGAACTACCGCGATGACTTTTTGGGCCGCAGGGAGGTCTGGGGCTACTGCGACTTTCCTCTTGTCGATGGGTCCAGGCTCATCTGCGTGCCCGGCGGAAACGAAGCCGCAGTCATAGCGCTCGACAAATTCACGGGAGCGGTCCTCTGGAAATGTCCCGCTCCTTTGCGCGTCCAGTTCCCATCGATCTCTTCAACCTCATTGCCTGCGACGGCGCAGAGCACGCGCAGCCCATCGCGCGGGCTGACCCCGACGCACTCGTCGCTTGTCGTGGCGGAAATCGGCGGAGTACGTCAGTACGTCTATCGTTTCATGGAATTGATGGCCGGCGTTTCCGCCGATGGAAAACTGCTCTGGTCAATCCCGCTCGCAACCAACACCACAAATGTCTTCACCCCCATCGTGCGCGGCAATCAAGTCTTCTCCGCATCCGGTTATGGTCGCGGTTATACCCTCGTGCAGATCTTTCCCCCATCGGCTGTGGCCGCGGAGTGGGCCGTCGAGACGATTTACCATTCCAGCGAGTCGGTGCCCGGCCTGCAGGGCAACACCATCCTGCAGGGCGACTGCGTGTACAGCGGGCTCAAATGCATCGACTTCGTCAGCGGCCAGAAGCTATGGCAGATTAAGCCGGGAGAGAATCTGGGCCCGGAGTTTCCCGTCACGCTGTGGGCGGACGGGCGGATGTACTGCCGCTATGCGACTGGACCCATGGCCCTGATCGCCGCGGATCGGCAGGGATACCAAGTCAAAGGTACGTTCACGATTCCCGACGCAAGAAGCGGCCGAGTAGGGCCGCCGCCGGAAATTGCCGGCGGGCGGTTGTACGTCCGCGAGCGCGACGCCCTGTACTGTTATGACGTCACGCGCGAGGGCCGATGGAAACATTTCGCGACAACGCGGCCGGTGGTTGTGCACGGAACCCATTCTGCATCATCACCCACGACCCTTTCGACGCCTGTAAAGCGGCCGGGTGATCCGGATGCGATTTACCTGCCCACACCCGAGGGCGTCGTTCAGAAAATGCTGGACCTGGCCGGCGTCAAGGAAAACGATCTGGTCTATGACCTGGGCAGCGGCGATGGGAGGATCGTGATCGCGGCCGCGAAGAATTTCGGGGCGCACGGTATTGGAATTGAAATCGATGCGGATCTCGTCAATCAATCCATCGACAACGCAAAGCGCGAAGGGGTGAGCGATCGCGTGACCATCAAGCGCGGCGATCTCTTCGATGCGGATTTTTCAAATGCCACTGTGGTGGCGCTCTATCTTCTGCCGGAATTGAACGCGCGGCTCCTGCCCAAACTTCGCCAACTTCCGGCCGGGACCCGGATCGTCTCCCATCAGTTTTTGATCCCCGGTATTAAGCCGGATCAAGTCGTCAAGACGACGCCCAAAGGCGAGGTGGCGGAGCACGCGATCTATCTTTGGATTACCCCTCTGTCTGCTGAGTAATTTGTTGACGATTACCAACCTGACCGGATAGCATGCATCTGACAAGGCACGTCAACCTGGAGTCGAAGATCAATTCATTGGCCACGCGGAGCCATCGGAGCATCCATGGTTCGCCGCTCGTCGGTCCCTGCGTTACTTCGAATGCTGGCAGTTCAATTGCTGCTGATCTACTCCGCGTCAATTACCGGCTGCGCCACCGCGGACAACGACTGGCCGGCCTGGGGGCACGGCGCATCGCGTACACTGGCCAGTTCCGAAAAGAACCCCCCGACACAGTGGGATCTCGAAACCAAATCCCACATCAAATGGAGGGCGGCCCTGGGTAGTCGGAGTCGAGGCAATCCCGTCGTCTGCGACGGGGTGGTGTACGTCGGCACCAATAACGACTGAACCACCACCGGCTAAAGCCGGAGGGTTCGAGTTGCGACTGAAAGTCGCCCTTTCGGCTGAAGCCGACCATGGCGCGGCTGAAGCCGGCTAAAGCTTCTCGTCGGTCACTGTGAACCCATCCTGTACTGGAACGT
>JBBRHH010000544.1:0-4228 GCA_038222915.1 Tepidisphaerales bacterium | reverse complement strand
GAAAAATCAGCGCGCGAACTGATTGGGGATGTCGACGCGATTCAACTCCTCCGACACTGGATTGAGCGGGATCTGGCGGAGCTGTTGTCCAACCCGCAGCTTCCGGCTGCGATTGATGCGCGGCTGAAATGAGGGGCGGGGCTACTTGCCAGATTGATCCAGTATCCGAGTCATGTGCTCGCCGCCATCGGCTGAATAGTAGAGCCCATCGGTATAGACGAACCACCACTTCTCGCCGAGGAGCTGATCTCCGCACGCGGCGATGAGGCCGCCTTTTGACATCGCCCCTTTGGGTTCAAGCCAGGACCATTCGAACGCCCATGTCTGGCTTCGGGACAGTCGGCCTGGAACGGTAGGGTCGAGTGGCGCGGTGATGAATCGCCCGAACTTTTGCTCGCCCATGGATGTTGCGGCGACGGCGGTGATCGGCCTGAACCATTCGAGATTCTTCTCTGGCGGATAGAGCGCCATCTGCGAGCCGGCGAAGACTTGTGTCTGATAGCCGTGGGTGGTGGCGTAGCGCATTTCGTTGGTGGATTGCATCGCCTTGTCGAAGGCGACGTTGTAGAAGCCGGTATCGCTGCGCTCGTCGTCAACGGTGATGGTTTGAACGTTGTCGTTGGAGACGTAGCCGCGCGAGGTGACGGCTTTCGTCTCGACGGCCGCAGTTCCGCGGCCGAGGTAAGTCATCCACTGGTCCGCGCAGGTGGTGACGCAAAGGTGGGTGCGGCCCTTGGCGGCGGCCGGATACCAGTGTTCCCAAGGCCAGACGACAACGGAGGTAATTCGTTCACCGGAGTGGCCGAGGTTGGTCCAGTTTGCGCCGGCGTCGATGCTTTTAAAGAAGCCCTCGGATTCGCAGCCGGCGTAGATGATCCTGGGATTCTTCAGGTCGAAGGCGATGACTTCGCCGCAGAGGGCTGAGGGGCCGGACCCGTCGAAATTGCCGGGGAAGTCGAGCTTGTTCCAGGCCTTGCCGCCGTCGGTTGTTTTCCAAAGTCTGCCGGTTGCGCCGCGGCCAGTGGCGCGCAGCATGACGAGCGGATTTTCGGGGTCGATGGCAACACTGCGGACGCACAAATCATCGCCGGACAAATCGGCGTTGGCGGGTTGCCACGTTTTACCGCCGTCGGTAGTGCGGAGGAGGCCGAGCGATGACGAGCGGACAACGACGGTTTGAGGATCGGAGCGGGCGATGACGACACCCGTGAGTCGGTCGCCAGCAGTGTGTTGGGCGACGGCCGGCTTGGGTGGAGTGGATGTGGCAACGATGCCTGGTTCAATGCTGACATTGGAGACGCGGGCGTGATAGTGGGCGCGGGCTTCCTGGGGGAGGGCGCTGAAAAAGAGGCCGACGTCCATTTGGGGTTGGGCCTTCTTGTATTGATATGCGCCCAGATCCCATAGCCGGCCGTCGGTGGATGTCCACGCTGTCCAGATCTGGCCTTGTCGGGTGATCCGGATCCAAGGGCGGTTTTTGGGCAGTTCGTACGATGTGATTCGACCTGCGCCAAAATCAGTGAAATCGGCGGAGGCGTGCAGGCCATCCCTCGCGGTTTGGACCGCGTAGAAGAATTGACCCCAGTCCCAGTTGAGTTTGTCGCCGTGTTCGAACGCGGCAAGGCCGACCCAGGCCCGGCCGTTGACGGGTTCGCCGTGCGAGCCGTTGTATTCATCGATGCGGAACGACGCGGTGAAGTCGCCGGTGATCTGCTTTGTAACGGTGTGCATTCCGCTTCCGAAGAATTGAAAAGCGTTGGTGTCGGTCTGCCAGAGGCCGGCGGAGGATTTTGCGTCGCCGACGTTTCGGACGGTCCAGGACGGATCGACCGGCTTGCCCGTGACGCTGAGCGCGGTGGGATTGGAATCGACGGAATGATTGTTGTCGAAAATGACGCGGCACCAGAGCGTGTTCTTGCCGTGCGGCAGCGGGCCGTAGTATTTGACGGAAGGGCCGTCGCTGTCGGCGAGTTGGAGTTGATCGAGGAACAGGGCTGTTTTATTGATGGTGTGACCGAGGCCGTCGACGGAGGCGGTGATATGGGCGGTTCCGTCGCCCGGCGCTTCGGCCTTCACTGTCGGCACCGGAAATGCGCCGTCATCCACGACGCGCAGCGATTCCAACGGGATGGGTTGGCGTGGTAGATGGGGGTCTTCCCATTCCACGCCGAAGTTGGCGGTGGGAAGCTGGTCGTAAATGTAGGACACCGATATCGGATGGTCGCCTTTCGAAAGGTTCTGAACGGCCGCTTTTTCGGTGGTGCCGTGTTGGCCGTCCCACGTCAGAGCGTCCTTGCCGTCCAACTGAATGCGGTAGCCGCCGTCGATCTGGGCGCGCAGGATGTAGAGGCCTTCTTCGGGAACACGCAGAAGACCTTTGAAGGTCAGGGCGTAGCCGGCGGTCCGCTGCTCGCGAACGCCGAGATCGAAGCCGCGGGCGAGGCCCAGGCGGGTCAGCTTGCCTTGGCCGATTTCCTCTAGTGTGAGCCAGTGGTGGGATTCGTCGGGCTTTTGCAGCGGGTCTTCGAAGTAGTTGATTTTGCGCGTGGAGTCTTTCTGGTAGAGCTCGTATGCGAGGCCGGGGATGGTGGCGGATATTTGTTTTACGGCGGCGCGTGCGGGCGCGGCTTGTGCTGCGACTGTGACCGGTGGGGCGGTTTGATCGAAGATGTCGGTGATAGTTAGTCGGATGGTGGGCGTGGGGGCCGCGACGTCGAGGAGCGCGAGGCGGGCGCTGGGGTTTCGTTGTTCTTTGATGGCGCGGGCAGCGCCTGCGCAATCGGGGTTGTCGAATACTTCTATGCGGTAGGAAAACGCGGGCGAGGCGGTGTCGGGGACCTTCCAGGATACGGCGACCTGCTGGCCTGTGGAGGTGGCGGCCACGTCGGTGACGGCCGGCTTGTCGAGCCCCGGCAGGTCGGGCTGTTTTACTTTGAATTCGACCTTCTTGTCGCCGGGCAGTGGCTTGCCGGACAGTTGTTGGGGCAGCAGGTCGGGGCGATTGGAATACTCGATGGCCGCGTATTCGTGATCGTCTTCGGCCACGGTGTTGACGACGACATACTGCGTTTTATCGATGGCGATGGCGTCGGATTTGAGCCAGTGGCCGTCTTTTCGAAAGTAGCCGAAGCGTCGATCGAGCGGCCTGACGACCTTTTCTCCGGACAGAGATTCGATGAAGCCGCTGTTGCCTGAGAACGAAGTGGCCGCAATCGGGAGGCGGGCGATGCCAATGAGGTGCCAGTGGCCGTCGGCGTGGTCTTTGATCCAGCGTCCGATGTAGGCAGTTTTTCCGTCGGCATTGCCGACAGGCTGCCAGACACGCGACAGCATCGTGTACCAGCGTTTGCATTTAACGAATGGCCAGACTTCGGAGCCGACGGTGCCGCTGCTGCCTTCGCCGCCGTAGTTGTTCTTGATGAAGAGGTTCGGCGCGACGTCGGTGAAACGGACCGGCGCGCCGTCTTTGTCGGCTCCCCAGAATGTCCAGACCGAGCCGGGGCGGAAGGAGGATTGCAGTTGTTCGTTTGGATTGGGATGGGAGTCGGGGCCGTCGGAGAGGGAGGCGACGAAGCCGGCGTAAAAGGTGATGTTGTTGGGCTTGGGATTGAAGCTGGAATTCCAGTTGGCGTAGTAAGTGCCGGACGGCCACCATGGCCAGCGCAAGTCCATCATGATGATGTCTGCGCCGTCCTGGACGTTTTCGCTATACCAGGTTGCATGAGCGAGAGAGCAAGTAGTTAGGAGCAGTAGTGCGGCGAGGAGGTGTTGAGTTGGGCGGCTGCCGATCATGGGTGGTTACTCCGGAGATTCGTCGGACTGCTCTGATTGTTGTTGTTTTAGTAATCGCAGCAAGCGGCGAGAGGTCCGTTGTACGGCGTTCGCGTCGAAAGTATCCTTCGCAGAATTACAGAGACGAATCACTTGCACGAGGGAAATCTTCAACCATGAGCAAAGCTGCACGCATCAACACACTTCGGGCCGGCGTTATCGGGACGGGCTTCATCGGGCCGGTTCACGTGGAGGCGCTGCGGCGGTTGAACGTTTCGGTCAATGCCATCTGCGATGTCGGCGATCTTGCCAGGAACGCGGCCGAGCGGCTTGGCATTCCGAATTCCTGTTCAGACTATCACGAGATGCTCAAGTCGCCGGAGATTGATGTGGTGCACATCACCGCGCCAAATCGATTTCATTGTGAGATGTCGCTCGCGGCGCTGAAGGCCGGGAA
>JBBRHH010000543.1:0-4240 GCA_038222915.1 Tepidisphaerales bacterium | reverse complement strand
TAGAAGGATTCGATGAGGGTGCAGCCCTGGGCGTAGTACCAGTGGATGAAGGGGGTGGGGAATTTTTGTTGTAGGGCGTACGGTTCGGTGACGGTGCCGCTGGAGCCGGATGCGCCGCGGCGGATGAATTCGGAGATGGGGGTTTGGCCGCCGTTATTGACCATGACGCCGCCGAGGCTGGTGAGGTGTTCGCAGATTGCGCCAGGGAGGATGATGCTGGCGGATTTTGGCCAATCGAAGTCGGAGATGCCGACCATTGCGCCGGCGACGTCGGAGCGGTGTTCGGGGAGGACGCCTTTGACGGGCTCGGCGTTGATGCCGAGTTTTTGCAGGGCGTCGGCGGCGGCTTGGAAGCCCCACTGGCGGGTGGTGGAGCGGACGTCGCCGTTGATCATGTAGAAGATGGTGCCCTTGGGCCAGGAACCGTCGGCGGCTTTGCTGCGGCGGAGACAGTCGAGGACTTCGGTGACGGAGTTGCCGCGGCCGCTGGTGACGCCGAGCATGATGGAGAGCATGTAGCCTTCCTTGGCGCTGTGGAAGGCGTGGGGCGGTTGGACATCCATTGGGGGCGGCTTGATCTTGCCTACGAGGTCTTTGAAGTCTTTTCGGTCGTGGAGGGATTTGAGATCATCGTCGTCGCGCATGTGGCCGGCGTCCCAGAAGCCGGCTGCGACGGCGGCGGTGAGTGCGGTCATGGCTTCGTCGGGTTTGTTGTCCTGGGCGAGGCAGCAGGCGAGATCGTATTGAAGCTCGTGGGCTTTGGGGTGGTCTTTGACGAGGTCTTTCAGGATGCTGGCGGCCTCGGGCCATTTTTTCTCCTTGACGAGGGAGAGGGCGATGCGGGTTTGCTGGCGGTCGGCGTCGTTGAAGCGTTCGCGCTGGGGGGTCATGACGCGGCCGGCGTAGTGGTTGGTGGAGAGATCGAGGTAGTTGATGTCTTTGGCGAGGGTTTGTTTGTAGAGGTAGGTGAGGCCGTTGAGGGAGGCGACGGGGGTGATGACCTGGGGAAGTTTTTTGTCGTGGACGTCTTCGTTGACCTGGATGGCATAGGGGATGTCGGAGGAGTAGGCGATGCAATCGATTTGATCGGTTAGGCCGCGGGCTTTGATGGCTTCGAGGACGGGTTGGAGGATCAGCTTGCGGAATTCTTCGACGTTGATTTGTTCGAAGTTGGCGAGCTGGGCCAGATGCAGTTCGATGACGTTGGCGTCGGGGATGTCGCGGAGGGCGACGAATTCGTTGGCGATGGCGCGGGAGGCGAAGCTGTCGGCGTTGACGACGACAGCGGTGTTTTGTGGGCCGAGGGCAGCGGCGTGGCTGGCGAGAGAGAAGAGGATCAGCACACCGACGCGGAAGCGGGTTGGTTGGCGCATGGCGTGCATGGTAGCGGCAGTTGGGGTGGTTCTGTAGGATCACGCGCTTTGTCGGAATAGGATTATCAACAGCATGCAGAGCATAGTTTCTCAACTTGAGGCCGCGTTTCGGTTGGCGATTTTGGAGGCGGTTGGCTTTGAGGCCGAGCCTTTGATGGCGGTTTCGCAGAATGAGAAGTTTGGCGATTACCAGTCGAATGCGCCGATGGGGCTTGCGCGGTTGATGGCGGAGCGGACGGGGCAGAAGACCAATCCGCGAGCGATTGCCGAGCAGATCAAGGGGAAGCTGAAGCTGGGGGAGATGGCGAGTGAGGTGAGCATTGCGGGGCCGGGGTTTATTAATGTGCGGCTGGATGCGGGGTGGCTGGGGAAGCAACTGGCGGCGGTGGCGGGGGATGGGCGGCTGGGGATTGATGCGACGGCGAAACCGATTACGACGGTGGTGGATTATTCGGGGCCCAATGTTGCGAAGCAGATGCATGTGGGGCATTTGCGGAGCACGATCATTGGGGATGCGATTGCGCGGGTGCTGGCTTTCGAGGGAGATGATGTGATCCGGCAGAATCATATCGGCGACTGGGGGACGCAGTTCGGCAAAGTGGTGCTGGCGATGTGGTATGTGGCGATGTTTGAGCATGCGGGGCAGAGCGATGTTTTGAAAAGTGAGATTGAGGCGCTGGGGGCGGCGATGGTGGCGAAGGATGCGGCGGGGCGCGCGGCCGTGGTGGCGCGGGTGGCGGAGGCGCATCGGCGGTTTCTGGTGGAAGATCCGAAGGGGAGCTTGTTTGAAGCTTATCTGCAGAATTTGAAGCTGGATCTGGCGGCGCTGGAGAGTGTGTATCAGTTTGTGGGGGCGCTGGTGGAGACGCCGGAGGCGGCGGCGGAAGTGATTGATGGGGAGAAGCATGCGCTGGCGGATGTGCCGCGGCTGACGACTACGTTTATTCAAAATCCGCAGGAGGAACGGAATCAGCAGGAGAAGCTGGCGTGGCTGCGGGCGCGGGAGGTGACGCTGGTGACTTGCGCGGAGATTTACCGGCGGCTGAACGTGCAGCTTGCTGACGCTGCGATTCAGAAGGAACCACTGGAGCGCGGGGAGTCGTTTTATAATCCGTTTCTTTCGGATGTGGTCGTCGCTCTTGAGAAGAAGGACATTGCGGCGGCGTCGCTGGGGGCGATTGTTGTCGAGACGCCGGGGTATGAGAATCCGCTGATCATCAGGAAGCAGGATGGCGGATATCTGTACGCGACGACGGATCTGGCGGCGATTCGGTTTCGGGTGGAGAAGCTGCACGCGAAGCGGATTATTTATACGCATGATTCGCGGCAGGCGCAGCATTTTGCGCAGGTGTTTGAGACGGCGCGACGGGCGGGATGGGCGAATGATGTTGTGCTGGAATATGCGCCGTTTGGGACGATGCTTGGGGAGGATGGAAAGCCGTTTAAGACGCGGTCGGGGGGGACCGTGAAGTTGAAGGATCTGTTAGATGAGGCGATCAAGCGCGCGGGGGAGTTGGTGGATGGGAAGAATCCGAATCTGCCGGCGGAGCAGCGGCAGGCGATTGCGGAGGCGGTGGGGATTGGGGCGGTGAAGTATTCGGATTTGTCGAAGGATCGGGTGAGTGATTACAAGTTTGCGTGGGATCAGATTCTGTCAATGGATGGGAATACCGGCCCGTATTTGCAGTATGCGTATGCGCGGATCAAGTCAATTTTTCGTAAGGCCGGGGCGGAATGTGGTGGCGGAGCGGTGAAGCTGGAATCGCCGTTTGAGCTTGCGCTGGCGAAGCATGTGCTGCGATTTGGAGAAGTGATCGAGCTGGTGGGGCGGGAACTCAAGCCGCACCATCTTTGCACTTATCTTTATGAGTTGGCGGCGAAGTTCAGCGGCTTTTATGAGAACTGTCCGGTGCTGCAGAGTGAGGAGCCGACGCGGTCGAGCCGGCTTGCTTTGTGCAGTGTGACGGCGAATACGATTGCGCTGGGTCTGGATCTGCTGGGGATTGAGCATCCGGAGCAGATGTGAAGCGGGCAGACTTCAACTGCCGACATTTCGAATGAGGCCGAGGGATTTTTAGATGCGCGGCTTTTCGAAGGTGCCGACTTCGTCGACGGCAACCTGTTCAGCCAACAGCAGTGCGCGTGTTTCGTGGTCCAGCCCTGTGGGGTGGAACTCTACTTCAAACGCAATGGTTGGGGCGAACCAGGTACTTCGCACAACGCCAAGCTCGCCGCGATGCAGCGAGAGTTCAGGGATGTCCTGCACTAGGCGCACGTAGTCGTCCACATTTGGCTTTCGCACGGGGGATTCCTCCATGAAATTCCCGACACAGGTACAATTGGGTACAGTTGGACTCGCCAGTCCAGACTGCATTATTACCGCGCGGGTCCTTCGGTTCAAGAAAAATAGTCCGATAATTGCACATTATCTAAGCAATGCTCCTCGGTCGGCGATGTTCGCGGGCAGAATCCGCCTCGGTTGCTTCTATAATTCGCACAATGCTCAAGTCGATTGCACTGTTTCGGCGCAGACTAGCCGGCTGGTATCAAGCCAACCGACGCGACCTTCCGTGGCGTGTAAGTCCTGATGCTCCAGAGGATACTGCGCCTAACGCTTATTACGTCCTCTTGAGCGAGGCCATGCTTCAGCAGACGCAGGTGGCGGCCGTTGTTCCGTATTTCCACCGCTTTGTTGCAGCGCTTCCAACACTTAGCCATCTGGCGGAGGCGGAAGAGCAACTGGTCCTGCGGCTGTGGCAAGGACTGGGTTATTACTCGCGCGCGCGCAACTTGCACGCAACTGCAAAAATGATTGCTGCGCAAATGGGCGGAGCAGTTCCGCAGGATGTTGAAACACTACGGACGCT
>JBBRHH010000542.1:0-4243 GCA_038222915.1 Tepidisphaerales bacterium | reverse complement strand
GCCGTTGAGCCCTTTGCCAAGATAGTCGTTCGCGTCGCCTTCGAGCAGCAGGGTGAGCCCCTTGATGCCGAAGCAGCCGAAGCTCTGGCCGGCCGATCCCTTGAAGCGGAAGGTGATTGTGTCGTCGGGGAGGCCGGCGTAGCCGTATTTCAGGGCGACATGGCCGGAGAGGGTGGTGCCGACGGTGCGATTGGTGTTTTGAATCGTCAGGTCCGCTTCGACTTTTTCGCCGCGCTCGATGGCCGGCTCGGCGAGGCGAATTAGCTCGTTGTCGAGTGCCCTATCGAGGCCATGGTCCTGCTTCTGGATATTGCGCACGGCGACATCCGCGGCCACCTCCGGCTTGAAGAGGATGACCGACAGATCGACATGCTTGGCCTTCCAGTGATCCGACACGTCGGCCAGTTCCAGCATCTGCGTCTGGCCGACCAGATCCTCGAACTTGCGCACGCCCATCTGGGCCATGTATTCGCGCACTTCTTCGGCGATGAAGAACATGAAGTTGACGATGTGCTCGGGCTTGCCGGCAAATTTCTTTCGCAGCTCGGGGTCCTGTGTGGCAATGCCGACCGGGCAGGTGTTCAAGTGACACACGCGCATCATGATGCAGCCTGAGGCGATCAGCGGTGCGGTGGAAAAGCCGATCTCCTCCGCGCCGAGAAGGGCGGCGATGACGACGTCGCGCCCGGTCTTGATCTGGCCGTCGGTCTGGAGAACCACGCGGCCGCGCAGGTTATTCATCACCAGCACCTGCTGCGTTTCGGAAATGCCCAGCTCCCAGGGGATGCCGGCATACTTGATGCTGGTGAGAGGCGAAGCGCCGGTGCCGCCGGAGTCGCCGGCGATGAGGATGTGGTCGGCCTTGGCCTTGGCAACGCCGGCCGCGACCGTGCCTACGCCCACTTCGCTGACGAGCTTGACGCTGACCCGCGCCTGTGGGTTGACGTTCTTCAGGTCGTGAATGAGCTGGGCGAGATCTTCGATCGAGTAAATGTCGTGGTGGGGGGGTGGTGAGATGAGGCCGACGCCAGGCGTCGAATGGCGGATCTTGCCAATGTATTCATCGACCTTATGGCCGGGAAGCTGACCGCCCTCGCCGGGCTTCGCGCCCTGGGCCATCTTGATCTGGAGCTCGTCGGCGTTGACGAGCTATTCGGTGGTGACGCCGAATCGGGCCGATGCGACCTGCTTGATGGCGCTGCGGCGGAGCGAGCCGTCGGCGTCGCGTTTGAAGCGGTTTGGATCTTCGCCGCCTTCGCCGGTGTTCGACTTGCCGCCGATGCGGTTCATGGCGATGGCGAGATTTTCGTGGGCTTCCTTGCTGATGGAGCCGAATGACATTGCGCCGGTCACGAAACGCTTGACGATGGCGCTGGCCGGCTCGACTTCGCTGATCGGGATCTGCGTTTCACCCTTCTTGATGTTGAGCAGGCCGCGGAGGGTGCAGCGATTGGCGGATTCGTCGTTGACGAGCTTGGTGTATTCCTTGAATCGGGCGAAGCTGTCGATCTGGCCGCCGTGCTGGAGCTTGTCCCATGCGCCCAGGTCCGCCCGCACCGATTGTTGCAGTTTGGCGACGGTGTCCGGGTTCCACATGTGATATTCAGCGCCGCGCCGCCACTGGTATTGGCCACCCAGCTCGAGGACAGTGCCGTCGACATTTACTGGTGGATAACCCTTACGGTGGCGGGCGATCGATTCTTCAGCGATGACATCGAGGCCGACGCCGGCGATGCGCGATGCGGTGTTGGTGAAAAACTGATCGACGACATCGCGTGAGAGGCCGACGGCCTCGAAAATTTGAGCGCCGCGATAGCTCTGGACGGTCGAGATGCCCATCTTAGAGGCGACTTTGATGATGCCCTTGTTGGCGGCCTTGATGAAATTCTTCTTGGCCGCATCGAGGGTCAGTTCCTTCGACTTGTCGCCTTCCTTGTAGGTCTTGGGAAGAATGTCGTCCTTGTGCAGGTCGGCCAGCGTTTCGAACGCGACGTAGGGGTTGATCGCGCCCGCGCCGTAGCCGATTAGCAGGCAGAAGTGGTGCACCTCACGGGCTTCGCCGGTCTCGATGACCAGACCGGCCTGGGTGCGCGTGCCTTCGCGGATAAGGTGATGATGAACGGCGGCTGTTGCCAGGAGGCTGGGAATCGGAGCATGGTCCTGATCGACGCCGCGGTCGCTCAGGATCAGGATGGTCGCGCCTTCTTTGACGGCCTTGGCAGCGCCGGCGCGAAGTTCTTCGACCGCTTTCTTCAATCCCTCAGCGCCGTCGCCCGGATTGAAAAGCATGGGAAGGGTGACGGAGCGGAACCCGTTGGCGCGCACTTCACGCAGCTTGGCCAGGTCGGTGTTGCTTAACACCGGTGATTTCAGCTTGATCAGGTGCGAGGCTTTCGGGTCCTCGGCCAGCAGATTGCCCTCGCGGCCGAGATAGGTGTTGAGTGACGTTACCAGCTCTTCAAAATTTGCATCCAGCGGCGGATTGGTCACCTGCGCGAAGAGCTGTTTGAAGTAGGCATACAGAAGCTGTGGCTTGTCGGAAAGACACGCCAGCGGCGTGTCGGTACCCATCGAGCCAAGGCTTTCGACGCCGGTGGCGGCCATCGGCGACATGATCATTTTCAGGTCTTCAACGGTGTAGCCGAAGACGTGCTGACGCTTGGTGAGTGTGTTGTGGTCGGGTTGCGGAACGTTTGTGGGCTCGGGAAGTTGATCGAGCTGGACGAGGTTTTCGTCGACCCACTTTTTCCATGGCCGCTTTTCGACAAGCTCCTGCTTGATCTCGCGGTCGTCGATGATTCGGCCTTGCTTGGTGTCGATGAGGAAGATTTTGCCAGGCTGCAGCCGCCATTTCTGGGCAACATTGGCTGGGTCGATGGGCAATACGCCGACCTCGCTAGCCATGATGACCAGATCGTCCTTGGTGACGTAATATCGACTGGGACGGAGGCCATTGCGGTCGAGCACTGCACCGATGAGCTGGCCATTGGTGAAGGCGATGGATGCCGGGCCGTCCCATGGTTCCATGAGACAGGCGTGATATTCGTAGAAAGCTTTGAGGTCATCGCTCATCAGATTGTGGTTTTGCCACGCCTCGGGAATGAGCATTAGCACCGCGTGCGGCAGCGACCGGCCATTGACGGCGAGAAACTGCATTGCGTTGTCGAGCGTGGCCGAGTCAGAGCCGGACTCGGTGACGATGGGGAACATCTTCTGAAGTTCGTCGCCGAAGATTTCGGAGCTGAGCGATCCGGTGCGTGCGCGCATCCAGTTCCGGTTGCCGCGCAGGGTGTTGATCTCGCCATTGTGGGCGAGATAGCGGAACGGGTGCGCCAGCGGCCAGGAGGGAAATGTATTGGTGGAGAAGCGGGAATGGACGATGGCCAGTGCGCTTTCGAAGGTGGGGTCCTGGAGGTCTTTGAAATAGTGGCGAAGTTGCGTGGCGGTCAACATGCCTTTGTAGACCAGGCGGTTGGCCGACATGATGTTGATGTAGAAGCGCTCGCGCGATTCGGGGGTGAGGCTGTTGTCGCCGAACTCGATTTCATTCTCGGCCAACTGGCGGACAAGATACAAGCGACGGTCAAAGTCAGCCTTGTTGAAGAACGTTTCGTGCGGCTTGACGAAGATCTGACGGATTTTGGGTTCGGTACGCCTGGGCGTCGGGCCGACGTGCCGGTGGTCAACGGGCACATCGCGCCAGCCTAGGACCGTCATGCCGTAGTTGCTGATGACCTGTTCGACAATCCGTTCGCATTCATCGCGCTGCACCATGTCCTGGGGGAGAAAGATCATGCCGCAGGCGTATTGGCCGGCCGGGGGAAGCTGGATGCCCAGTTTTTTACATTCTTTGCGGAGGAAGGCGTCGGGAGTGCGAATGAGAATGCCCGCGCCGTCGCCGGAGTCTTCCTCGCAGCCGCAGGCGCCACGATGGTTCATGTTTTCGAGCATCAATAGGGCGTCGGAAACGATCTTGTGAGACGGTGTTCCCTTGATGTGGCAGATGAAGCCGACGCCGCAGGAGTCGCGTTCGAACTGTGGATCGTAGAGGCCCTGTGCGGGCGGTAGACCTTTCATCATTTATCTCGCACCTATGAGGCGTTAGGAGTGCTTGCGGAACCGAATTGTCGAGTATACGCGCGGGTTTGGCCGATCACAATCCGGGTTGCCCTCACCGGGTGAAGGGGTAGTAAAACGCATAAACTCTCAAGAACTTCACGCGCACTTTCCAGAGCGCACGAAA
>JBBRHH010000541.1:0-4251 GCA_038222915.1 Tepidisphaerales bacterium | reverse complement strand
TGGCGCGGGATTCGGCCGATTCGTGGCCTGCGCCGGTGCCGAACATGCGCTCAAAGACACCGGAAGGATTGACTTCCTTGGGCATCGGCGTGTTTTCGGAGCTCCAAGAGATGTTGGTGACGTAGGCGCAGCTATAACCGGAGTCGCAGTCGCCGGCGGTTTGGCCACGATCGAGGCCCAGCTCTATACTTGGGAGTCGGGTCTGGCTGCCGATTTTCTGGGCGACCATCTGGTCAACGCTGACGCCGAGCTTGATGTTTTTTCCGGAGGTTTTGAAAGGGTGCGCACCGGTGAGAAACGCGCCGGCGGATCGGGCGTGATCGCCGCCGCCGTCGCCTTTGGGGCGGGCGTTGTCGAGGGTGAGGCCGGAGAGGATGGTGATCTGATCCTTGAGTTTGGCGAGGGGTTCGAGCGTGGGTGGGAGCTCAAAATCAGTGCCGACGGCCGTGGGCGTGAAGTTGGGCATCCACATGCCGTTGGGGGTAAAGAGCATGGCCATGCGGAGGGGCGCGCCGTTAGCGCCCGCGGCAGGTGCGGCGGCGCGCGCGGTTGCGCCGAGAAGGCCATTGGGGAGCATTGCGTCAAGGAATGGCAACGCCACGCTCACGCCGAGGCCTCTCAGAACCGTCCGCCTTGAAATGTGCCGTCTATGGCTCATTCATCACCTTTCCTGGTACGTCCTTTCAAGAACTGATCGCTCTTGACGATTCCCACAATCAGGGTCGATATCTTGTAGTCGTTTTTCTGGGTGGCCGTTGCGATCTCCTTGATTGTAGCACGGTCGGAGGTTTCGATTCCGCGGCCGAGTGCGTAAATCATCAATTTGCTGGTGAGATTCTTAACGAATTCGGGTTTGCGGTCGAGGATGATCTTCTTTAGCTCATCTGGACCGTTGAAGGTTTTGCCGCCGGGGAGGGTACCAGACGTGTCGACGGGGGTGTTGCCGTCCTTGTCGCGCCAGACGCCGACCGAGTCAAAGTTTTCGAGGGCAAAGCCGATGCCGTCCATTTTTTCGTGGCAACTGGCGCAGGTGGGATCGGCGCGGTGTTGCTCAAGACGCTGACGGAGGTTGGCAGCGCTGGTTTTGCCCTTCTTCTCGACCAACGCGGGCACATTCGGCGGGGGTGGCGGCGGGGCCGCGCCGAGCAATGCGCTCAACACCCACTTGCCACGCTTTACCGGCGAGGTGCGGGCTGGCATCGAGGTGATGGTGAGGACGCCGGCCATGGTCATGACGCCGCCGCGGTGCTGGCCATCGAGCTTGACACGTTTGAACTGGTCGCCGCTGACGCCGGTGATGCCGTAGTGTTTGGCGAGGCGCTCGTTGACGAAGGTGTAGTCGCAATCGAGGAGGTCGAGGACGCTGCCGTCGTTGCGGACGAGGTTGAGAAAGAAGGCTTCGGGCTCACGGCGCATGGAGTCTTTGAGCTGGTAATCGAACTTGGGGAAGGTCGCTTTATCCGGGGTGACCTGTTCGAGGTTTCGGAGCTCGAGCCATTGGCCGGCGAAGTTGCCGACGAAGTAGGTTGCCTTCCAGTCGGCGAGCATGCGTTTGATTTGCGCTTCGAGGACGGCCCGCTCGTGGAGCTTGTTTTCGCCGGCGAGGCGGAACAGCTCATCGTCGGGCATGTTGCTCCAGAGGAAGTAGGAGAGGCGCGTCGCCAGCTCATAGTCGGTGATGTTGTGGATTGTGCCGGGGGCGGCGGCGGGCGGGTCCTGCTCGATGCGGAAGAGAAAGGACGGTGAGACGAGGACGCCGGAGAGGGCGAGCTTGATGCCCTGCTCGAAGGAGTCGCCCTGGGTTCGGGCGAGGGTGTAGAGGGCGAGAAGCTTGGAGATTTCTACTGGAGTGGCCGGGCGGCGGAAGGCGCGCGTGGCGAAGCGATCGATGATCTTGCGGGCGTTCTCTTCGCCGGCTTTTCCCTGTGCGGCCGGGACGATCATGATGCGGCGGTGGGACTCGGGATAGGCGGGCTTGCCGTTGGCCTGCATCGGGCCTTCGATCTCGACGCTCTCGATGACGAGATTGCGATCGCCTTTTACTTTGGGATCGTCGCTGGTCTTGTTGTTGTAGTTGTTGATGTAGGCGGTTTCGATGCGGTGCTTGCCGACGCTTAAGGGGATGCGCTGGGTGCAGGTTTGCGGCTTATCGCTGACGGCGGTGACGTCGTAGGTTTTGACGTCCTTTTTGTCGATCTTGAGTGTCATGCGAGCCGGGTCGGGGCCAGCCTGTTCGCCCCATGTTTTGACGCGGATTTCGTATTCGCCGTCGAGGCGGATTTCGTGTTCGCGGAAAAGCGTGCCGTTGGTGTAGATGATTTTGGCGCTGTTGCTGGAGGGGCCGGTGCTGGTGGTTTCTTCCATCTCCGCACCGGTAATGCGGACAATGTTGGGCTTGGAGAGGTCCTGCGTGACGATGGCCAGGTCGACGATCTTGTCGGCGGCGGCGAGATATTTTTCGAGGAGCAGCGGGGACATGGTAAGGACGTCGGCGATATTGTCGAAGCCGTAGCCGGTGTCGTCGGCGGGAAAGCCGTCGGCGGCGCGAAATTCGACGCCGACGAGATCGCGGATGGTGTTCGTGTACTCGTTGCGGTTGAGGCGGCGGATGGTGGCGCGGCCGGGGTCGCGCGGGATGCCAGCGTCGAAATAGTCGAAAGCGTCGTCGATCCAGGCGGCGACGGCGTCGGTTTTGGCGGATTCGGGCTGGGGTTCCTTGGCCGGCGGCATGGAATGCTGCTGGAGCATGTCCTGAATGTCTTCCCAGCCTTTACGGTCGGCTTTGATGGCGGAGAGGGACGTAAAGGCGTCGAGGGTGACGTCGCCCTTGTGCTTGCCGTTGGCGTGGCACTTGAAGCAGTTTTCGGTGAGGAAGGGCTTGATGTCGGAGTTGAAGCGCTGATCAATGGCCTTACCCTTGGCGTCGAGCGGTCCAGGCGCAGGCACCGCGGCCAATGCGGGTTGGTTAATGGGCACAATTAAAGAAAGAGCGATGACAATCAGCGCGACGGCGCTGGCCACGAGGCATGATGTTGTTGACAAAGGACTTACTCGCACAAACGCTCTACTCAAAGGCCGCCTGGATAGTTCAAAATCCCTGCTGCAACCATTACTCCATACGTCGGCAAGGAGTTCGTGTTGGCAAGAACTGGCGTTGTGGGGAGGGATGAGTAGCGCGACATTTATGTTGTGAATTCTTGCAAAGGGATTGACGCATTCGTCCCTCAACGATAGATTGCCAACTGGTTAATTAACTAGTCGGTTTAATATCATCATGCACGCTGATCTCCTCAGCAACACCTTCGCTGCCCTTGCCGACCCTACCCGTCGCGCTATTCTGGGCCGGCTGGCGTTGGGCGAGACTTCTGTTACTGAATTGGCCAGACCTTTTGAGATGACTCTGCCTGGAATTTCGAAGCATCTGAAGGTTCTTGAGCGCGCCGGCCTGATTGCCCGGGGTCGCGAGGCGCAATGGCGGCCTTGCCGACTTCAGGCCGCCCCTCTTAAGGAAGTGGCGGACTGGGTCGCCGAGTATCGCCGCTTCTGGGAAGAGAGCCTCGATCGCCTTGACGAATATCTCAAACAACTCCAGGCCACGGAAAACGTTAATGCCCGTACCAAAAAGCGAAAGCGGTAAAAATGCTGTCTTGCGTAATATTTAATCAGGAATTCAGATGATCCAGAATCGTCCGGAAAACAATAGATCGATCGCAATTTTATAAACCCCTCATGGAGACCCCGATGCAAATTCAACCTTATCTGTTCTTCGAAGGCCGTTGCGAAGAAGCCCTCAACTTTTACGCCAGCGCCGTTGGTGCAAAGGTTGAGTCGAAGATGCTCTTCAAAGACAGCCCGGATCCGACCATGTGCGCGCCCGACAGCCTCGACAAAATCATGCATTCCAGTTTCAGCATTGGCGCATCAACCATCATGGCGTCCGACGGACGCGCCGAGGGCAACCCAAAGTTTGAAGGCTTCGCGCTGTCGATCACCGTCCCCACCGAGGCTGAGGCCGAGAAGCTTTTCAACTCGCTGCTCGCCGGCGGGCAAGTCACCATGCCATTGACCAAGACCTTCTTTGCCAAAAGCTTTGGCATGTGCAAGGACAAGTTCGGCGTCCATTGGATGATCCTGGCGATGTGAGCCCCGGAGCGGAAAAGCTTGTATCGCGATGAGCAAAGACCTAAAACCGAGTGCATTCCGCGATAAAGGAGATCCTGGTGAACGATAACGCCGCGACCATCGAGGCCC
>JBBRHH010000540.1:0-4262 GCA_038222915.1 Tepidisphaerales bacterium | reverse complement strand
CCCAGGACGTGAAAGAGAACCTTCAACTGGAACACGCGCCATAGACCGGTTGCTGGCCGTGCACTTCGCCGAGCGCACACCCGACCACCGCCTTAAACCCATTCACTCGATTATTTATCAAACCGCCCAAGCGTGTTTGTGCTAGCAGGATGGCGTCTTGAACTGCTCGACTACGATTCGAAAATGCTCCTACTGGTGCGATATGTGCGGCTTGCTCACCAGTGCCAAAGGTTGTCTTCGCCTTGATCATATCGCGCCTGAGTGGGGGACATCCATTCTGGGCCAGAATTCCGCCGTTTCCCACAGCAAAACAGTGGTGACCGTCCACGTGTAGGCTATGGACCATTTCTTGCGAGGCGTCAAAGGAGATATGCTCCACTTGAACAATGCTTCCATCCCGCGACAGGAGCACATCGCCCCTCTGGACATGCTGTGCCTCCACCCATCGTCCGAATGGCTGCGCCTTAGACTCCTCTGTAGGAATATCCCGGACTTCCGGACGAAGGTTCAGATTTTCACCACCGCTCACCCAAATCGGATGCTCGGCCGTGCAACGAACCTGTTGCGAGCCTAAGTTCAGGTCAACCATTAGGCCTTGGTAGATCCGAGAGTCAGCTTGGATAAGCGTCGCCAGTTCCCATTTTTGGGTCATAAAGTTGAACGCCCAAACCCGGTCGCCCTTGCGAAGAGATTCGATCGGTCGGAGGCCGCTTTCGCTGTGAACTATCGTTCCAGTGGCAAAACATGCGGAGTTGCCAGCCTTATAAGCGCTGAATATCTGAAACACCATCATCCCTGCTCTGAGATATGCAGGGTTAAATCCGGCATAGGCGCAAATCGGATCGACCACGAAAGCATTCACGGCAGCAGCCGCGACACCCTGCGCTGCCGCGGCCAAGGCTGCGGTGCAGGCCGCGCCTACTCCATATTTCAGGGCATAAACGCCGAGTTGCAAGCCGCCGGCACCGAGTGCAATCGCGTCGCAAGTGCTCTTGATTGTTTCGGCGGTCTGTATGGTTGAGCGAATATTGCTTACGGCCACGCCCATGGCGGTATCGAAAGCATTGCACGCTTCGTGCAGCGCTGCGAGCCGCACGCCGTCGGGCGCAAGCCCATTGATCGTCGTCGGCAAGTGTTGAACATCGCGGAACAGCTGATCGTTTTTCTCGGTGATGTAACCCAGCGGCGCGCGCGCGGCCACATCCGCAGCCTTGGCGAACGTTTCCGTAAACGCGTCGATGTATTCGTTATACGCACTTTGGATTTTCTGCTGCTGAATGGCCAGGTCCGTATAGCCAGCGTTGTTTTCCGCTAGGTCGCGCATTTGTTGCGTGAGTTCGCAGACGCGGTTGTATCGCGCCTGAGCATAAGCGACGTATTTCGAGAGATCGGCACCGAAAAATGGCGCCTCGATTAGGGGCGGAGCGGCCGTCACGATGCTCGGCGTGGTTGCAGAGGCGGTCGCAGATGCCGTCGAATCACCAGCGGCGTTAACGGAGTAGATGCGATAACTGTACGTAGTGTTGCTGTCGAGATCCGTGTCAGAATACGCCGTTGCATTCGCGCCTACTTCGGCGATCTGAGTAAACGAGCTTCCGTTCGCAGATACCTCGATGCGGAAACCGTCTTCGTTGTCGGAATTGTCCGTCCAGTGGACGTCGATGCGGTCGTTCGACACGGTTGTGGCAGTAGCCGCGGTGGGCGCGTTTGGAGTTGTCTGGTGGGTTTGAGTTTCGCAGTCATCCGAAGGATCAGATTCGCCGGCACTATTCTTTGCAGAGATTCGGAAGATGTAATTTTGACCGCGTACAAGGCCGGTCGCGGCGTACGTGGTGGCGTTGCCCGCGACTGTTCCGACTTGCGCAAAGTCCAAGCCATTTGGATCGAGCCGATAAACGACATAGGAAGTGGCGTCAGCTGAGCTCTCCCAGGCGAGATCGATTTCTGTCGGTGAGGCGTTGGTAGAATGAACTCCTGCCGGGACGTCGGGCGCGGCGTCGGAAACGACAGCTATATTGCTAGGATCGGACTGGAGGTCGCCGCGCGTTGCCATTACCCGGTAATACTTCGTTTCATCCGAGGGCACACCGGAGTCGGTGAAGGACGTCTCGCTCGCTCCTACAGTCGCGAGGGTATTCCAGAATACGTCATCAACCGTATCCCCATCGGAGTATTGGACTATGTACCCATCATGCGCACCCGGACTTGCATTCCAAGTGAGGCCAACGGCGCCATCCGTGTTCCGCGTGGCATCCAGGTTCGTCGGGGCGGCGACCGTTTGCTTCACGTTGATGTGGACAGTGCCCAGCAAGCTCGTTCTTTGCGGAGTGGCCAGATGATAAGTGAAGAAGTCGGGGCCGCTGTAATCCGGCGTGGGCGTGTAGGTGTAGCCGCCATTAACATCGTCAAGAGCGAGTGTGCCGTGTTGAGGGGTTCGGACGAGGTTGATGACTACGGTGTCACCAAGTGGATTGTAATCGTGCGCCAGCAAACCGTTCGCGGCGTTAACGGTCAGCGAAGTGTCCTGGCTGGCGGTGATCCAACTATTGGATGCCAGAAGATCGAATCCTGTTTTGCCTTCGGCTGTAGTGCTGGCGGTAGAATCGCCCGCTACGTTGTAGGCGACGATGCGATAGGTTGTCGAAGTGACTACATTGACACCCACATCAGCAAACGTACGCATGTCGGGACCGACGGTCCCGATGTCTAAGAATGGATCGCTAGCACGTTGGGGCGGCTGGGGTGTCGATGGAGAGGAAGATGCGTTGTTCGAGGGACTGGACGGCGTAGTCGATGGCGGCTTTGAGTTTGCGGTTGCGGAGTGGGAGGACTTGCGCGCGGGAGGCGCGCTTGGCGCGGTTGATGAAGAGCATTTTTGGAATCCCTGAAAAGCCCGCCCGAGTGGTTCTGGCCCCGATACAAATGGCCGCTTGGGCGTTTTGCGACGCGGTTACGATAGCGGGAAGAAGACTCGACGCAAGAGAAAAATAATTCGAGAATCATTTTGACTGGTGCCGCCCGAGCCCAAGGTTAAATTGTTTTGATCGACTGACGGATCTTTCGACTGGTGTATTTGTCAGGGTGAGGATCACGGGCGGGCGGGGAAGAAAATTGGAGGGCGGCTGGTCAGCGGCCGCGGCCAAGAGGATCACGAATCTTTTTTTAATTTTCCTCTGGCCAACCGCCCGATCAACGAATATAGTTGGCAAACAAACACTGAACAGGGACGGCTCTGGTGACTTGCCGTCGAGTTCAGTTGCGATCGTGAACTTTGTTGTTCTCGGGTCGCACCCCAAGTCACCGTACATAGCGCCGGCTGTCCAACATACCCGGCGAAGGAGTCCATCGTGGCCAAGTCCTCAGAAAAGGACGTCAAAGACGTCCGCAAAGAGTCCCCGTCTAAACCCAGCGACAACCCTGCACGCGATTCCGCGCTCTCACGCGCCGTGCAACAGATCGAAAAACAGTTCGGCAAAGGGGCCGTCATGAAGCTCGACGGCGCTGCACGTGCAGCCGTCGACGGCATTCCGACTGGCAGCCTGAGCCTGGATATTGCGCTGGGCGGGGTGGGTGTCCCGCGCGGCCGGGTGCTGGAGATCTTTGGTCCTGAATCCAGCGGCAAAACCACCCTCACCCTCCACATCATCGCCAACGCCCAGAAGGCCGGCGGCGTCGCCGCGTTTATCGACGCCGAGCATGCACTCGATGCCTCCTGGGCAAAGCGCCTCGGCGTTCAGCTCGACGATCTGCTCGTCTCCCAGCCCGACACCGGCGAGCAGGCCATGGAAATCTGCGAGCTCCTCGTCCGCTCCAACGCCGTCGACGTCATCGTCATCGACTCGGTTGCCGCCCTCATTCCCCGTGCTGAAATTGAAGGTGAAATGGGCGACAGTCACATGGGCCTGCCGGCCCGTCTCATGAGTCAGGCCATGCGCAAGCTGACGGCCGCCATCTCCAAGAGCCGCACCACCGTCATCTTCATCAACCAGATCCGCGAAAAAATCGGCGTCATGTTCGGCAATCCGGAAACCACCCCGGGCGGCCGGGCACTTAAGTTCTATTCGTCGGTCCGCATCGACGTCCGCCGGGTCAGCACCGTAAAAGACGGCGAAGTCGCCGTCGGCGCTCACACCCGCGCCCGCGTCGTGAAAAACAAAATCGCCCCGCCGTTCCGCGATGCCGAGTTCGACATCATGTTCGACCGCGGCATTAGTTACGAGGGTGATTTGCTGGATCTGGCGGCCCTCGGTAATATTGTTGAG
>JBBRHH010000539.1:0-4271 GCA_038222915.1 Tepidisphaerales bacterium | reverse complement strand
TTGGGAGCCAGCCACAGTAAACCACAACCCGACAATCGCCCGGCCACGCGAGATGATTCAAATCGCGGACGGTTGTGTTTGCGCGCTGCCGGCCACTATGCGGCAGGCGACAGTACGCCGGCGTGATTCGCTTGTTTAAGGGCTAGTGGCGTTGGCCGCTGTAGTAGTTAACGTCGTGAAAGTTGTATTATCAGTGGAACGCTGAATCTTAAAACCGGTTTCATTGCTGGAATTGTCTGTCCATGTCAGCTTCAGAGAAGTGGCTGACGTCAGGGTCGACACAACGTTCGTAGCTTTCGAAGGCGTATTCTGCGTGAATTGGATCCAATTAAAATTTCCCGTGAATGTGGTGGCGCCTACCGTGTCCAAATAAAGGCGGAATTGATGGTTTCCCGCCGCCAGGCTTACCGCGCTGCTGCCCGTCAACGTTGTCCAAGTTTGCCAGCCGCCTGTGCTTGCGACGGTCAAACTTGTGCCTGATATGGTAGATGGGCTTGCGGGATTATCGTAATTTTCCAAGTGAAAGGTGCCGCCAGCCCCGTTGGAAGCGACTCGGAAACTAGGCGTGAATTTCGGCTGGCACGCAATTCAGTAGACGGTGGACGCGTCATTCATCTCGTCGATCGGGGAAAAATTCTGAATTTAAAATTCCCAATGGTTCCCTTTGAGCCCACCGCTCAGGGGAAGTTCATGCTCTCAGTCCTCTTCGGCCAAAGCAAATATTACGTCGACAACCTGTCGGAGAACATCAAACGCGGTCAACGTCAGAAGGTCCGTGATGGGATTTTTCCACTGCGAGCGCCGCTCGGTTACATTAACGACACCGCTACACGGACGATCAAACTTGATGCGGTTCGGGCACCGCTCATTCGCAAAGCATTCGAGATGTACGCGACAGGCAACTACCCCATCAAGCATGTGCGGGACACGATCAACGCCTTGGGCCTCATTGGCACACGGGACAAAACACTCTGGCCATCCAACTACCAGTACATGCTTTCAAATCCGGTGTACTACGGACTTATCCATTACAACGGTGAATATTTCCAGGGTAAGCACGAGCCCATCGTCACGAAGGGTTTATTCGACAAATGCCAAGAGGTCATGGCCCGTAAGAGCAAGCCGAAAAGCCGACTCAAACCATATCTCTACCGCGGCTTTTTCCGCTGCGGTGAGTGCGGCTGTTTTATTACCAGCGAGACGCAAAAAGGCCACAATTACATCCGCTGTACCAAGCGAGTCATTCCATGCTCGCAGAAATTTCTTCGCGAAGATAATGCCTCACGGCAAATTGCCTCCGCGCTCGCCTTGCACGCACTACCGCCCGATTGGGCGGATTGGATGGTTCAGGAATTAGCAACCGAACAACATCGTGATGACAACTCGGCACAACAGCGGATCCAGTTTGTCAAAGACGAGATACAGTCGCTCGACCGGAAGCTTGATCGGCTCATGACTGCCTACGTCGACGAGACACTATCGATCGACGAATACCGTCAAGCGAAAAACAAGCTGGTCCAAGACAAGAACGATTTGACCGCCAAACTGGCGGTGACGGCAGGCGATTCCACTAAGCGGTTCGAACCGGCCATCCGGTTCGTAAAAGAGGCCAAAGAGGCCGGTATTCTCGCCAAAGGCGAGAATCGCGTTGAACAACGCGACATGTTCCGAAAAATCGGTTCGAACTTACGGGTTTCGAATCGGGAGGTCCGCTTTGAGCCACGCGGGGCGTGGCAAACCGTTGCAGCATATGGTTCTTTTGCCCAATACGAAAACACCGCGCCCTTGGGGGGCGCGGCGTTTGTTGGTGAAACCGACCAAATGTTCAAAAAGCGGAGAGGGGGGGATTCGAACCCCCGGTACGGGTATTAACCCGTACAACGGTTTAGCAAACCGTCGCCTTCAGCCACTCGGCCACCTCTCCAGATTGTCAGGCCGGGCATTTTAGCTTCTGGCCATTCGTTCGCAAGTTCGGATGGCTGGTCGACTGTCCTTGCACAAAATCAACAATTAATTTTAGAATCTTTATTTTTTTGGCTTGAAACGTTAAATGGGGCGACTTAGATTGTCTGCACTTAGTGGGTGAACGGGGAAGAATGGATAGCGACGGAGTCGCGAGTTTCCCGGTCGGTCACGGATGACCATGTCCACAGAGTAAATATTCGACCCCGGTGCTTCGGCACCGGGGTCATTGTTTTTTGGGGGTCATTGTTTTGATACTTTTAGTGCTGGTGGCCGCCGGGGGCGTGCGCATGGCCGTGCTGAAGCTCTTCGGTGCTGGCGTCGCGGACATCCTTGATGGTGACGTCGAAGTTCAAGGTTGCGCCTGCGAGCGGATGGTTGGCGTCAATGGTCACGCTCTCCTTGTCGACCTTCACGATGGTGACCATGCGCGGGCCGGCGTTGGTGTTGGCTTGGAACTGCATGCCGGGGTTGATCTCGGTGACGCCTTGAAATGCGCTGCGCGGAACGGGCTGAATCATCTGCGGATCGCGCTGGCCGTAGCCTTGTTCCGGCGGAATGCTCACTTTGATGTTATCGCCGGTGACTTTGCCTTCGAGGGCTTTTTCGAGGCCGGGAATGATATTGCCTGCGCCCTGGAGGTAGGTGAGCGGGGCCTGGCCGTTGGAGCTGTCGATGACTTTGCCGTCGTCGCCGGTGAGGGTGTAATCCATGGAGACGACTTTGTCTCTTGCGATTTGCATTGCGATCCTTTCCTGGAGTTGGGCCGAGTCTAAAAGAGAGGGTAACGCCGCACAACCAAGGTCCTTCCAATCATCTGACGGGGTTCTTTTGAGCCGCGATCGCGGGGATGCTCGATTCAGGCATGTAGAGCTTGAGGCTCTTGCCGGCCGCTTCGATGGGAACGATGAGCGCGGGCCAGAAGCGCCCGCGCAGGTAAGGTTCGCCGACGCAGGACCAGGGGATGAGGAGCGGAGGATGGCCGGCCCGGAAGAAAAAGACTTGCGAGAGATAGATGCCGTTGGGCGAGACTACGACCTTCAGGCAGTTGCTGTACGAGACGAACGGGCCAAAAGCCATCGAGCGCCAGGCGTAGGATGTGCCGACGGGCCGACTTGTTGCTGTGTAGTGTTTCGCGAGCGCGGCCCAGCCGCCGAGTTGTGAAAGCGTCCAACTGACGACACAGAACATAGTGACGAAAAAGATCGGGAAGATCACCGCGAACGCGATCGGAAGCATTTTTGCCGCAAGCGGAAACATGACTCACCTCACACGTCCAACTCGTCGGCCTCCTCGGCCCTTTCCATGATGAAACGAAAACGCGCGGAGGCGTCCTTGCCCATCAGTTCGTTGATGATGCGGTCAGTGGCGAGCGCGTCCATGATCTGCACCCGCAGGAGGCGGCGGGTTTTTGGATTCAGTGTGGTTTCCCAAAGGACCTTGGGCATCATCTCGCCCAGGCCCTTGAAGCGGGTGATTTCCGGTTTGGCGTTTCCCTTGGCGTGCTGCTTGAGGATGCGCTCCTTGTCGGCGTCGTCGGCGGCCCAGTGGGTTTCCTTGCCGATGTCCACCCGGTAGAGCGGCGGAAGGGCGATGAAGACGCGGCCGGCGTCGATGAGCTGGCGCATGTGGCGGAAGATGAAAGTCAGGAGAAGCGTGGTAATGTGGTGGCCGTCGCTGTCGGCGTCGGCGAGCAACACGAGTCGCTGGTAGCGGAGTTTGGTGGGATCGCAATCGAGGCCTGCGCCGCAGCCGAGTGCGGTGACGAGATCGGCGATCTCGCGGTTTTCAAGCACCTTTGCCAGTGATGAGCCTTCGGTGTTAAGCACCTTGCCGCGAAGTGGAAGGATGGCCTGGCGGTTTCGGTCGCGGCCCTGCTTCGCGCTGCCGCCGGCGGAGTCGCCTTCGACGATGAAGAGTTCGCTGTCGGCGCGGTTGCTGCTGGAACAATCCGCGAGTTTTCCGGGGAGATTGAGCCGGCCATTGGTGGCGGTTTTGCGGCTGATGCTGGCGCTCGCGGCCCGGCTGGCCTCGCGGGCGCGGGCGGCGATGATGATGCGGTTGACGATGGTTTCAGCGACGGTGCGGTTGTTGTTGAGCCACTGCTCGAGGGCGGGACGGACGGCCGCGTCGACCATGGATTGGACTTCGGGATTGTTAAGGCGTTCCTTGGTCTGCCCCTGGAACTGCGGCTCTTCGACGAAGATGCTGAGGACGCCGATCATGCCTTCGCGGATATCCTCGGCCGAGAGGTTGACACCGCGCGGGGTGAGGTTGTGGGTTTCGATGTAGTTGCGGATGGCCTTGAT
>JBBRHH010000538.1:0-4271 GCA_038222915.1 Tepidisphaerales bacterium | reverse complement strand
AAAGCGCCTTCTCATATTCCCATACCGCTTCCTGATGCTGCTTCAAAAGCTGCAGCACATGGGCAAGGCTGATCCGCACCGCCTGCTCCTGCGGATGCTGGTCCAGAATCTGCCGGTAATGGTGCACCGCCGCTTCGAGTTCATTCGACGCCAGTGCGATTGCGGCAAGCCGATACGGCGCAAAAAGATCGTGTGCGTCAATCGAAACCGCCTCGGCGTAACGCGCCTTGGCCGCTTCCGAATCGCCCATCCGCTCCAGGCAGAAGCCGGCCGCGCAAAGCAGCCAATATCGGTTCGGCCGCGCTGTGTTCGACGCCGTCCGCGCCGGCACAAGTTCGAGTACTGCATCGATGTGCTCAATCGCGTCCGCATGCTGGGCAAGCAGATCGCAGGCCGACGCAAGCGCCACCCGCGCCGCCACAAACGAAGGCTTCGCGTTCACCGCTTCGGCCAACCGCTGCCGCGCCAGCCCCATCTCCTGCCGATGCAGGTGCGACATCCCCAGTTTGTACAACACGTCCGGATAACCCCGCGGCGCATCTGTCAGAAGCGCGTCATGAGCGGATGCCGTGAGAGGCGTCGGCGAAACCGCCAACAATTCCATCACGTTGCTGGGCAAACCAACCGCCAACATTTTTTGAAAAATGCTCATGTCCAGATCCTCGCTACGCCTTCGTTCCGACCGATCTCTCGTTGCCGCGTGAGGCCCGCAGCCAGCCTTACATCGGCGCGCCGTGCCGCTCTTCGTCAACGACTTCTTAACAAGCCATTTACGCGCACTGCCGAAGCAGACTCTGCGCCTTCCGATAACCCGGGTTCAGGTGCATCGCGGCATACAAATGCGACCGCGCATGCTCCGACTGCCCGCGCTGCTGTTGCAACTGCGCAATCTCATAGTGAATGTCAGGCCAATTCAGCCCGCGCTCCAGCAATCCCTGCAGCGTTTCCAGCGCCGGCTCAATCTGTCCGGCCCGTGCCAGTAGCCGCGCCCGCAACCGCTGCGCATCGAGATAGCGCGGATTCGCCGCCAGCGCCCGATCCGCCGCCGCCATCGCCCCATTCACATCATCCATTTTCTCCAGCACCCGCGCCAGCGCCACATGCTGATCCGCGTGATTCGGCTGCTCCGCCGCCACCCGCTGCACACGCACCGCAAGCTGCGCCAGCATCGCCGGATCGTTCTTGCCGGCCGGCGCTTCCAGCACCGCATCCAGCAACTTCGAAGACCGTGCAACCCGATTCAAGAGATCGTCGTGTGTCGAATCCGCCGGCGCTTTCGACGCCTTGGAAAACATCGCTGAAATATCCGCCCCTTCACCCGCCGCCGCCGCCAGCGCCTCGCGCACCCGGGGCCGATCCGCATTGCGAATCACATCCGAAATCCGGGGTGCTTCAGATATCTTCCCCATCGCCCCCAGAAATACCGCAAGCTGCTCCAGCAGCATCCCGCTCTCAGGAAGATTCGCCAGGCCCCGTTTCAAAACCGCGACAGCCTGTTCGCGCTCGTTCGACTTCCATTCCAAAAGCGCCCCCAGTCGCCACGCATCCCCACTCATCGGATGGTGTCCAAGAAAATCGGCGATCGCACGCCGCGCCGCCGAATAGTCCTCTTCCACCACATAGGCCGTAACCAACCCGCGCAACACGGCAAACCGCCCCGGCTCGCGCCGCAGCGCCTCGCGAAACGACCGGATCGCGTCCGTCGTCTGACACAACTTCAGATCATCCATCCCACGATCGGTAATCGAAGGATTCGCCATCGTACGAACTTCCGCACTGGCGGGCGTCAAATTGGGAAGACTTTGCGGATCATACATCGTGCGCTTGCCTCTTAACGGTGTTATCGGCAGGAAAATGGGGGAGTTGAACCAACTGGGAAAGCATTTCCGACCCGCAATCGCGCAAAAGTTAACAGCTGCGATTCCAAGGCGTATGACAACTGCGGGCTTAAACATCGCCCGCGTTTTCAAGGAGATCTTAAGTTGTTCAAAATCAAGAGCTTCGCGTCCTTCGCACTCGCCGCTGCACTCGGCTGCGGCTCCCTCCTCGCCGCCGAAGACACCGCGCCCACTTGGCCATTTGAAGCCGCCAAAGACGACTTCAGCCCCCAATCCCTCCTCGATCTCCGCAGCCTCAACGAGAAAGTCGCCGGTGAATCCGGCTTCATCACCCGCTCCCGCGACGGCAACCAGTTCGTCCTGGGCAATGGAAAGCCCTTCCGCATCTGGGCCGTCGGCGATGGCGCATGGAACAAAGGCCCCACCGGCCAGCCCGACCTCGCCCGCCACGCACGATGGCTCGCCAAGCGCGGCATCAACGTCGTCCGCGTCCACGTCAACCTCGAACCCAACGCCGGCAACATCACCGACGTCAACCGCACCGAGCTCGATGGCCTCTGGCGCACCGTCGCCGCCATGAAAAAAGAAGGCATCTACACCATCTTCAGCCCCTACTGGGCCGCCGCCTCCCACGTCACCCCAGCCATGGGCCGCCTCGACAGCAAAGGCGATTCACAAGGCCTCCTCTTCTTCGATAAGAATCTCCAGGACGCCTACAAGGCCTGGATGAAAGTCATCCTCACCGAAAAAAATCCCCACACCGGCATCCCCCTCGGCGAAGATCCCTCTCTCGCCATCGTCGAGCTCCAGAACGAAGACTCCCTCCTCTTCTGGACCAGCGGCAACATCAAGGGCGCCGCACGCACCGAGCTGCGTAAACAGTTCGCAAACTTCCTCACCAAAAAATACGGCTCACTCGATAAAGCCAAAGCCGCCTGGGAAAACGCGGCCGTCCCCGGCAACGAAGATACCCCCGACGATTTCGCCAACAACCAGGCCGCCATCCACATCGTCTGGCAGATGACCCAGAACCGCACCGGCGGCGACGGCAAGCGCATCTCCGATCAGGTCGAGTTCTACACAGAGACGATGCGCAGCTTCAACACCACCATGGGCGACTACATCCACAAAGACCTCGCCTGCAAAGCGCTTGTCAACGCCGGCAACTGGCGCACCGCCGACAACGTCCGCCTCCTCGATGCCGAGCGCTACTCCTACACCGCCAACGAAGTCATGGCCGTCAACCGCTACTATTCCCCCTTCCACGGCGGCAAGAACAACGGCTGGGCCATCATCAACGGCGACAAATTCCAGGACGAGTCCTGCCTCCTCGCCCCGCGCGATTTCCCCGTCGGCCTGAAACAAGTCGAAGGCTACCCCATCATCATCACCGAAAGCTCCTGGGTGCCGCCCCTCGGCTACCAGTCCGAAGGCCCCTTCCTCGTCGCCGCCTATCAATCCCTCACCGGCGTCGCCGGCTACTTCTGGTTCGCCACTGGCGCTGAAGACTGGACACACCCCGGCAGCGCCAACGGCTTCCTCCCCTCCGAGGGCAAGTGGGTCTGCGCCACCCCCATGCTCGCAGGCCAATGGCCCGCCGCTTCACTCATGTACCGCATGGGCTACGTGAAAAAAGGCGAGCCCGCCGTGGTCGAGAACCGCGCCGTCGCCGACATCATGGAACGCCGCATGCCCATCATCGCCGAAGATCCCGGCTTCGATCCCAACCGCGACAAAGGCCAGATCGCCGAAAAATCCAACATCAAGGACGGCGTCAACCCCCTCGCCTTCCTCGTCGGCCCCGTCGTCGCCAAATACGGCGCAGACCCCGCCGCCAGCAAAGTCATCGACCTCTCCAAATACATCGACGACAAAGCCAAAATCGTAAAATCCAACACCGACGAACTCACCTGGGATTACGGCAACGGCCTCTGCACCCTCAACTCCCCCAAGGCCCAGGGCGTCAGCGGCTTCCTTAAAAAGAAGGGCGAATTCAAACTCGCCGACATCGACCTCACCAGCACCAACGACTACGCCACCATCCTCGCCGTCTCTATGGACGACAAACCCCTCGCCACCTCCGCCAAAATCCTCGTCCAGATAGGCACCACAGAACGCCCCACCGGTTGGAAAACCCACGCCGCCAAAGAAAAAGTCGGCAACCAGACGCTCACCGTCCAGCAAGTCGACAACTTCGGTGCCAAACCCTGGCAGATCGTAAAGACCGACGCAACGCTAACCCTCCGCAACGCAGCGTTAAAGACCGCGTCCGTCCTGGATGCCAATGGAATGGAAACCAAACAGCTCCCCATCGAATCCGGAAAACTAAAACTTCCGCCCGACGCCCTCTACATCATCCTGCAGTAACCTCGACAATATATATCCTGCCCCCCTCCCCCTGTACCCAGGGAGAGGGTTGGGGTGAGGGCTCTT
>JBBRHH010000537.1:0-4273 GCA_038222915.1 Tepidisphaerales bacterium | reverse complement strand
TGGTGACGCTTCTGGACCACTACTATCTCAATGAGATCGAGGGACTGGACAATCCGACCAGCGAGAACCTGGCGCGGTGGATCTGGGACCGGCTGAAGCCGGGGCTGCCGGATCTGGCGGCGATCTGCGTGCACGAAACGTGCACTTCGACCTGCGAGTATCGCGGGGAGTGATGCCATGATTCGCCGACGGGCCGGCAACGATTACCTGCTGATTACTCAGAACGACCACGCGATTCTGGCCGGACAGTTGGCGGCGCATTTTGGCGGGCGGCGGTTTGCGGGACCTGATCCGCGGGAGGAGACGCTGGCGGGGGCGACGTTTCACGATTGCGGCTGGCCGGTGCATGACGACGAGCCGACGCTGAATCCGAAGGGGGAGCCGATTGACGTTTTTGAATCGTCGATTGCGCTGGCGGTGACGGTGTGGTCGGCTTCGGCGAGCCGGGCAGCGGCTTATGGGGACTATGCTGGCCTGCTGGTGAGTCTTCATGTGCTGAATCTTTCGGGATTTGCGAGCACACGCGAGTTGACCCGCCGGGAGCAATTTGAGTTGAACCAGTTTCAACAGGGGGAATTTGAACGGCAGGAGAATTATCGGAAGCGGCTGGGACTGCGTGTGGATCTACCGCTTCGATTTGGGCTGGCCGAGCCGGGTGCGGACGTGGCCGAGGACCGATTGACGTTCAATTACCGGATTGTCCAGGCGACGGATCAGATCAGTCTTGGGCTTTGCTGTACGGAGCCGCCTTTCAAGCAGATCAAGAACGTGCATGCGGCGGCTGGGGCGCCATCGATTGTGTTGACGCTGGAGCGCATGAATCCGACGGCCTTGCTGGTTGAGCCGTGGCCTTTTGATGCGGATGTGCTGTCGTTTGACGTTCCGTGTCGACGTATTCCGGCGCAGATTTTTGCCACGCTCGACAATTTCCGGCAGGCCTGGAATGCGGCGGCGCCGGAACAACTTGTGCTGAGCGTTCATAGAAGACGCAACTGACGATTGGGTGCCGGAGGAATTGAACCTCCCGCCCGCCACCCCGCTGATTAAGGGCAACGGCTTTACAGGCCGCCGCGGGGGACAGCACCCTCCAGATTTATGCTTCGCGATCTACTGCTGATGCGATTCGCTTGATGGCGCGCATCATGTCTTCGAACTGCTTGGGGGTGATGGATTGCGCGCCGTCGGTCAGGGCGTGCTCCGGGTCGTTGTGGACTTCGACGATCAGGCCATCGGCGCCGGCCGCGACGGCGGCGCGGCACATGGAGTCGACCAGGTAACTTTTTCCGGTGCCCTGGCTGGGATCGATGATGACCGGCAGGTGGCTGACGCGGTGCAGTTCGGGGACGGCCGCGAGGGCGAGGGTGTTTCGGACGTAGTCTTCGTAGGTGCGGATTCCGCGCTCGCAGAGCATGACGTTGGTGTTGCCTTTGGCCATGATGTACTCGGCGGCGAGGAGGAATTCCTCGAGGGTGGCGCTCATGCCGCGTTTGAGGAGGACGGGCTTGGATTGCTCGCCGGCGGCGGAGAGGAGATTGAAATTCTGCATGTTGCGCGCGCCGATCTGCAGGACGTCGGAGTATTGGGCGACGAGGGCGAGCTGTTCGACGGCCATGACTTCGGTGACGACGGCTAGGCCGGTCTGTTCGCGGGCGAGGGCGAGGTATTTGAGGCCTTCTTCGGCGAGGCCCTGGAACGAGTAGGGGTTGGTGCGGGGCTTGAATGCGCCGCCACGGAGGCCGATCGCGCCGGCTTCTTTTACGGCGTGGGCGATCTCAAGCAGCTTGGTCTTGTCTTCGACACTGCAGGGGCCGGCGATGACGCCGACCTTGTTGCCGCCGATGCGGCCGCCGTCCTTTTGGAGAGCGACGATGGTGCGGTCTTTTTTGATTTCCTTCGAGGCCATCTTGTAGGGGGCGAGGATGGGGACGACCTTGTCGACGCCGTCGACGGATTCCATGGCGGTGCGATCCTTGAAGCGGTCATTGCCGATGACGGCGACCACGGTGCGTTCCTCGCCGACGATGATGTGTTCTTTGAGTCCCATTTCTCTCACCAGTTGGACCACGTGATTGGTCTGTTGCTGCGACGCGTTTGGTTTCATTACGACAATCATTGGGCTCCTCGGTAAAATGCTGTGGGACGCCAGAACATGGCCAACCTCGTTTCAAAAACACGCCAATAAAAAAACCCCAGGACCGCGTCCTGAGGTTTGTTGGTGTTGGCTTATCAAGCCGGCTCAGAACGCGGGATATCCGGGGCTATAAAAATAGCCGAACCAAAATCCAAAGCTCTGTGTGGTACCGTGCATGTGGATTGAAGGATATCACAGTAGTTGGCTGAGGTCAAAGCAAAAAACGGGGTTATCAGGCCGCGCTTGACATTGCTCCTGTAACAAAGGACAAGGGTGGGCTGGAGATTCCGGGGCGTAGCTCAGTTTGGTAGAGCGCCTGGTTTGGGACCAGGAGGTCGCAGGTTCGAATCCTGTCGCCCCGATTTTTCGCGGTAGCGGGAAATAGAGCAGTGGAGGAGGGGACCAGCACATCAGAAGAGAAGTTGCGCATGGCCTATTGAGATCCACTCGTCCATTACTCCGAGTGGAGAAGGCGAGAAGTCTCGGGGAATCCGCAATGGCTTTCAAGTTTTAAAATCTGCTGGCCTGCCAAAACGCTGCAGGGGTTCCGTGGCTCGCAAAAAGTCACGCTAGCAACGGGGCAATTGCTCTAGCTGTTCAGGAAATGGATGTCGGGCTTGTCGATTACGCCTGTTTTTTGCATGGCTTCTTTCAGGCCTCTGGATTCGCAGAATGCTTTGGCTTTGGCGAGGTTGGCGGCCTCGACGAGTAGGAAGACTTCGTTGGGGTCGGAGGCGCTCTGGAGCAGGTTTTTTTCGGTTAGGCCGGCTGTGCGCTCATCGGTCTGTTGCGGCAGCAGGGTAAATTCGCGTCCTGGAGTTGGCGGTTGTAGTTTTAGGGGGTACCGAATCGATCAGGTCATTCACATGATGGGAGGATCTAATTTGAACACGCCACATGTTGCGGTCATTGTCGTTCATGGTGTTGGGGATCCGGGAGCTAACAATTCACTCGACTGCGTCGCTTCGATCCTGCTGGCCGCGCGGGACAAGGATCAGCACACTAAATTCCAACCGTTCGCTTGCGAATCGATCCAGATGGGCGTTCGTGCCGCGCCGATTGCTGAACGGGATCCTGCGAACGCGGCCGGAGCCCGCAAATTGTTGGATGAGCGCGCTCCCGTATTCCTGGAGAGGCAGGTCAATACGAAGTCGGCAAAGACGATGGACGACGATGTCGCTTACACGCGCGATCAGTTGCAGGATTTCAAATCAGGTGTTGACCGAAACGAATCGACGTATGCAACCACGCGGCTAACCGGCGTGCGGCGCGATGCGAATGGCACGGCACAGAAGGTCGTCCACCTTTACGAACTTTATTGGGCGGACCTGGTCAGCGTCAGGAAAGGCCTGCGGCTGATCGAGGACATTTACCAGATCATTCTGCACGTCGCCCACATTGGGCTCCTGGCCGTGAACACCGCGATGTCCCAGCCGGGATATTCGGAGTCGTGCCGGTGGCACGCGTTTGCATTTTGCCATCGCTGGGCGGTCCGGATTCTCACCCTGCCTATTCCGATCCTGAACCTGATGGCGCTGCCGGCTGTTGGCCTGGCGTTGACGTCGGCAATTCCTGTAGGAGCGCTGCTATTGGTTGCCCATATTCTGCTGGCGCTGCTGCTCATGGGTGGATCGGGGTTGATCCTGTTTGCTTCGTCCAGACGTACTTGGTCCCCCGTCAAAACTATTTTCGCCATCGGCAGTCTGCTGAGCGTCGGCGCCGCCATTGGAATCGTGTGCACGCAGTCGGGTCCAGTCAGCGCGTTTGTCGTCGGTGCAATTGCTTTTGCCGGCTGCCTTGCGGCGGTCATGGCACTTCTTCGAGGATACGACAGTATCCGCCCTGGCGCATTTGCGATTTCGCTCGTGATCGGGGCCTGCGTTGTTGCCTACATGATCGTCGAGTCGTGCCGGGCTGGAGATGTGGACACTGCGCACCGCAACCTTGCTGTCTCACTACGGGTCGGCGGGATGCTGCTGACGTTGCTGAGCCTTTGCTGGTTTTTTCTATTCATTTTCAATCTGCTGTCGATCTTTTTCGCCGTTACAACGGTTGCAGGGGCTCGAGGCGATCAAAGGAAGGCAGGGTGTCAAGTTGCGGTTACGGCGCTCATCTCGTTGGCCGGCCCGATGGTCGCGTTCT
>JBBRHH010000536.1:0-4322 GCA_038222915.1 Tepidisphaerales bacterium | reverse complement strand
TGCTGCAGGGGAAGTAGGTGCATGTTTCTGTCATCGCTTTCGCATCGCCAGCGGACGCCTGAGATGATGGACGCGCCGTCGGCGGATGCACAGGCGCTGCATCAGAGCCTGGCGTTCATCCGGCGAATCAATTACTTCCTGGGCTACACCCGGGCCACTTTAAAACACTTGAAAACGTTCAGCCGCCGCTGGAAACCGGGACAGCAGATTCGCATCGTGGATCTTGCCCCCGGGTCGGCGGATATTCCCATGGCAATCCTCCAGTGGGCCACGACGGCGGGATTCGATGTTCGAATTGTGGGCGTCGATCGGCATCCGGTGACGGCGCGATACGCTGCCATCGGGAATGTCGATCCGCGGCTCAGCATCGTGCAGGCGGATGTCTTTGACCTGCCATTCGAACCCGCCAGTTTTGACTACGCGACAACTGCGATGTTCCTGCATCATCTGGATGACGATCAGATAGTCCGGGTGTTGCAGACCATGGATCGTCTCGCAACGCGGGGCATTATTGCGGCGGATCTCCTTCGCCGGCGCCGCGCTTACCTCTGGGTAAAGGCGTTCACGCTCTTCTCAAGTCCAATGGTCAGGCACGACGCCGCCGCGAGTGTGGCGCAGGCGCTGAGCGATCCGGAAGCGCGTGATATCCTCCGTCGATCCGGATTGGATTACCCCGCATATCACCGGCACTTCGGGCACCGTTTTGTAATTGCCGGTGAGAAATCATTTGCCTGATTTCTGATAATCGAGCAGCGTAATCGTGTCTTTGATCGATTTGCGAACGTCATCCTTCTTGGTGACCGCCGCGGCCTTTTCCAGCGCCTCGCGGTACGTGGGGTCTTTGTTTTCGCGCATGTTTCGTCCGAGCTTCGCAATGGCAATGGCACATTCTTCCGTAACGGCCGGATCGCCGAAATAGGGGAGGATGGTTCGGGCGACTTCGATATCGCGGACGTCGCCCAGCGGGCCCAGCACCATTCGTACTTCTTCAGGCCGCTTCGCCAGCCACAGCGCAGTTCGCAGTTGCTCGAATCGTGCACGCTGTGTGGTCTCGCGAATGGTGGCAAGATGAACGTAGCCGCTCAGGGCGAGAATGGGATGCTTGGCGTCGAGGTTCGCTACTTCTTCGTCCGCGATCTTGAGCAGGTCCGGCATGGCGTCCTGGTCCGGCCAGTCAGCGAGGGCGCGAACTGCCGCGTCACGGACTTTTTCATCCTTGTCTGCCAGCAGGTCGTGAACGGTAGCGAGCGGCTTTTCGCCGCCGATGTGGCCCAAAGCGCTGATGAGCGCGAGGCGGGCCGGACCGCTCGAACCTGCCAGGGCGGCGAGCACCGGGTCCGAACGCTTCTCGCGCTCAGCGATGCGGCGCGAGATGGCGGCGATCGCGCGGGAAAGCTGGTCGCGGTCGCCATCGTTCTCCGATTTAACAATCAGCTCGATGACCGCGGGGAGGTCGTCGGCATCGCCAACCGTGCGAAAGCCCCTGTACGCTTCGTAGCGTATCGAGCCTTCGGCATCGTGAGCCAACTGGCGATAAGTGGGGATGGAGGATTTCGCCGCGCGGGAGGCGAGTGCCCGGCTGACCTCGAACCGCGCCGAAATGTCCGGGTTGCGGATCTTCGTGCGCAGCGCCTGATCAAAGTTTTCACCCTTGATCGCTTCGATCGCATCGCGGGCGGCGCTTTGTTCGTCTCCCTTTGTCGTGGTGGCAGCGCTCAGCAGAATGTCGAGCGCGCCTGCGTCGTCCAGCTTTGCTAAGGCGATGTATGCAGCGGTGCGGATGAGGAGATAAGGGTCCAGACCAGGCCGCGTGGTTGCCGGGCCGACGCGCGGCTGGGGAATCTCGGCGGCAAATTGAAATATAGGCAGAAGAGCTTTGTCGGCTCGGCGGCCCAGGACGGCGATGACCTGCCCGTAAGTTTCCGGTGCGAGTGGTTTGATCTTATTGCCGATGTCAGGCGTGATGATGCCGGCCGCAAGCGCCTCGAGTCCGATCAGTGCCGCCGACTTGACGACCACGTTGCTGTCGAACAGGGCGGCCACAAGTGCATCAATTTGCTCGCCTCCGCCGAATCGGCCGAGGCCTGCCAACCCGGCCGCTTTCGACTGAACCGGGCCCGCCAGCAGCTTTGTAAAAATCTCCACCGCCTTCTTCTTGTCGGTTCCGCCCACCCGCTCGGCAATCGCCGCGGCGGCGTTGATCGCCTCACGCCGGGCGACTTCAGAACCCCATTTCATCGCGACAAACAGTGGATCGACGGCCGACGCATCGCCGATCCGAGCCAATGCCAGCGACGCGGCAATACGGACCGAGTCGTCGGAAATCTCAAGTTGTTTGATGAAGAGCGGAATATCCTGCGGATCGGCCCGGAACGACAGCGCTTCAATATACGCAGCGCGGCTCTTGCCGTCGGCGTTGGAGGTAATGAGAGAGCGCAGCGCGACGGCAGCCTCGGGCGCTGGATTGTTCTCCAACGCGCGGCGGGCGGCATCTTTAACCAGCGGCTCGGTGTTACTCAGGCAGTTGACGAGGGCCACCACGGATTCCGCCCGGCCGCTGCGTTCGAGTTCGCGGATGATCCAGACGCGGGCCGAGGGGAGCAGTTCTCCGTCCAGCCTATAGGCGAGAACCTTCGCCAGTGCGGCACGGTGGTCTTCCTGGCCAGGTCGGCCCGCGCGAAACGACATCTTCTGAAGCGTCCGCTGTGCATCGCCATCGTTGCCCGGTTGCGCCAGCGCTGGAAATAGCTTCGCGACCGCCGCCGTATATGCGCCTTCCAGTTCTTTGACCGAACGCTGTTGCTCAGGCTTCTCACCCACCAGTTCCGCCGTCGCGTCTTCCACTTTCGCAGTGTCATTGGCGGCATGCAGCGCCGGCGTCGCGGTCAAAACGGCGGCGATCAGGTATGCGATCTTGCGGTGGTTCATTGTTCGTCCTTCTGTCTGTCTCTGCGGCAAGGTGATTCGTCTAGATAATGTTCCAGGGCTCGCGCTTCGGCCGGTCCACCCACCGTGCGGCTTCGTCGTCGCCGATGATCTGCTCCGCCTTCGGGTCCCACTTGAGGGGCCGGTTCAGCCAGTATGCAATGTTGCCCAGGTGACAGACGCTGACACTGCGGCAGCCGATTTCAACGTCGCAGATCGGGCGCTGCCGGTTCTTGATGCAGTTGACCCAGTCGCGGTAGTGGCCAGGCGAACGGTAGACGCGCTGCTCGTTGCTGCTGATCGTGATGGTCGCCAGCGCCTCGGGCGAAGTGCGGATGTGGCCGCGATCGACTTCAATCCACCCCTTCTCGCCCACGAACGTGACGCCGTCCCCGCCTTGTGGCGTCATCGGAAAACCGGCGTCTTTGGTGTCGCCGGGAACATGGTAAAGGCGAACCCCATTCGCATAGACGTAGGTGAGATGCTTGTGCTCCTTCCCATCGGGGGGAAAGATTTCGACCGGCCCGGAGTTGTCCATGCCCAGGCCCCACTGTGCAATGTCGAAATGGTGCGCGCCCCAGTCAGTCATTCCGCCGCCCGAATAATCGCGGTAAGATCTGAACGCCCCGGGGTGAATCGAGTGGTTGTACGGCCGCCACGGAGCCGGCCCAATCCAAAAATCCCAATCCATCCCTTCAGGCACCGGCTCGGCCGGCAGAAAACATTCGCTCGACGGGCCGCCGACGCGAACAAAGACTTCCTTGATCTGGCCAATGTAATTGTTGCGAACCAGTTCGCAGGCGTGGCGGAACGTAAAACTGGAACGCTGCTGGCTGCCGGTCTGGAAAACCCGTCCGAATCGCCGGACAGCGTTGACCATCCGCCTCCCATCGCGAATCGTCAGCGACATCGGCTTCTGGCAATAAATGTCCTTCCCAGCCTCGGCCGCCAGGACAGCCGGAATCGCGTGCCAATGATCCGGCGTCGCGATCGCAACCGCATCAATGTCCGGGCGGGCAAGGATCTCGCGAAAGTCATGACAAGCCTGAACGCCCGTATACTCGGCCTGCTTGTTCTTCTGCGCATACCGCTTGTTGAAATCAACAACCATCTCATCGCAGTGGCGGCGATCAACATCGCAGATCGCGACCAGTTGCATGTCGTCAATGCCGATCAGATTGCCAGAGTCATCCTTACCCTGGCTGCCACAGCCAATCTGCGCATAAACAATCCGGCTGTTCGCAGCCGTCGCGCCGTCAAGCCCAAGTGCGCGCCCCGGCACAAACATGGGCGCGGCAAAAGTCGCGGCCGCGCCTTTGAGAAACGTGCGGCGAGTAAGGCGATCTACCCGTACAGTCTGTTGCCTTGCGGCCTGATTCTTACGTTTCATTGGAGCG
>JBBRHH010000535.1:0-4336 GCA_038222915.1 Tepidisphaerales bacterium | reverse complement strand
GTGAACAGCCCGACGACAAAATCATCATCCTCTCCGACCCCGACCACGTCGGCCACGCCACCCAGTCCAGCGTCTTCGCCCACGGCCTCTCCCTCCCCCTCGGCATTGAGCTAGGCGACAACGGCGTCTACTGCGGCTCAGGCAACGATCTCATCCACCTCAAAGACACCGACAACGACGGCAAGGCCGACCAGACCGATTACGTCCTCCGCGGCTTCTACTCCGCCGACTCCCACCAGCACATCAACTCCTTCATCTGGGGCCCCGGCGGCGAACTCATGTTCTGCCAGGGCCTCCACGGCTACGCCCGCGTCGAAACGCCCTACGGCACTGAGCGCCTCGACCAGGCCGGCGTCTGGCGTCTCCGCACCAAGCGCCTCCGCCTCGACCCCTTCTTCGGCCACGACACCGGCCCGCAAAATCCGTTCGGCCTCGTCTTCGACGACTGGGGCCAGCCGCTCATGACTGCCGGAAACGGCCAGGGCGTCTACTACATGCTGCCCGCCATGATCCGCTCCGATCATTTCCTCGACCCCCATCAAATCTGGGACAAGTCCGCCAAGTTCTGCGGCGTCGACATCATCGGCACCGCCCACATGCCAAAAAACGCACAAGGCCTGATGGTCGCCGGCAGCATCCTCAACAACGCCGTCTACTGGTTCAAAATCAGCGACAACGGCGCGGGCTTCACCGTTAGAGATCTCCCACCCCTCCTCACCTCCTCGCACAGCAGCTTCCGCACTGTCGACGTAAAGGTCGGCCCCGACGGCGCGATCTACATCCTCGACTGGTACAACCCGATCATCGGCCACTACCAATCCTCCCTCCGCCACCCCGACCGCGATCACGCCCACGGCCGAATCTGGCGTATCACCGCCAAAGACCGCCCCCTGGTAAAACAACCCGCGCTCACGAAACTTCCACTGCCGGAATTGCTCGACCAACTCCGCTCCGGTGAACGCTGGACCCGCTACCAGACCAAACGCGTCCTCGCCGACGCCGACCCCAAACAAGTTCTCGAAGCCCTCGGCAAGTGGGTCCCCTCCCTCGATCCCAACGACCCCCAATACGAGCACCTCCTCTTCGAAGCCGTCGGCGTCTACGAAACCTTGGAAACTCCCGAGCCCGCACTCATGAAAAAGCTCCTCCACGCAAAAGACTACCGCGCCCGCGCCTACGCGACAGGCATCATCTACCACTGGCACGATTCACCCGACGAATCACTCTCCCTGCTCCGTCAAAGCGCCGCCGACGAACACCCGCGCGTGCGCCTCGCCGCCGTTGTTGCTGCCTCCTATATTCGCACCCCGCGCGCCATCGAAACCGCATTCTCCGTCCTCGACCGCCCCACCGACGAATTCATCAACCACGCCCTCATCCAGGCCGTCCATTCCCTGAAATCCGAATGGAAGCCCGCCTTCGAGGCCGGCCAACTCTCCTTCGACAACAAGCCCGAACGAATCGCCTTCCTCGGCCGGGCCGACGGCACCCCCGACGTCCTCGTCTCCATCACCAAACTCGCCAAATCCGGCGCACTCACCGGCAATCAACGCACCAGCGCCCTCACCCTCATCGCCACCATCGGCGGTCCCAATGACCTCGCTGGATTACTCACCGACGAAACCCTCCGCCCCAAAGAACCCGCCGTCCTCGCAAGAGTCCTCGACGCCATGGGGGAAAACGCCCGCCTCAGAAAAATCCTCCCCGCCACCGACCTCTCCTCTCAATTAAAACCCCTCGTCACCAGCGACGACCTCGACCTCCGCCGCGCCGCCCTCACCGCCACCGGCACCTGGCACGTCGAAGCTCTCCGCTTAACACTGGAATCCACCGCCAAAGACGCCGCCGCCCCCACGCCAGTCCGCCGCGCCGCCATCGAATCCCTCGCCGACCTGAGCGGCGACTCCTCGGTCCTCAAAGACCTTTCCACCCAGCCCGGCCCCGCCCGAGTATCCGCCATCACCGCCTTCGCACGGCTCAACGCAAAATCCGCCGCACCCAGCGGCGCATCCGCAATCGCAACCTCCAAATCCGAAACAGAAATCTTCGCCATCGTCGCCGCTTTCCTCACCCGCAAAGGCGGCCCCGAAGCCCTCGCCGAATCTCTTTCCAAAGCCGACCTCCCCAAAGACGCCGCCAAACTCGCCCTCCGCGCCATGACCGCCACCGGCCACCAGGAAAAGCCCCTCCTCGACCAGCTCAACAAATCCGCCGGCGCAGACGCCCAGCGCCCAGAGTACGACGCCAAACTCGTCCAGCAACTCGGCGCAGAAGCTCTTAAAGACGGCGACCCCGCCGCCGGTGAACGCGTCTTCCGCAGCCAGGTCACCAACTGCTTCGCCTGCCACGCCATCGCCGGCGCGGGCGGCCGCGTCGGACCCGATCTAGCCGCCGTCGGCTCCGCAAATCCCACCGACCTCATCGTCGAATCCGTCCTCTGGCCCAACAAACAAGTCAAGGAAGGCTTCACCGCTACCCTCGTCGAAACCAACTCCGGCGACGTCCAGCAAGGCTACCGCGTCTCCCAGGACAAAAAAGAGCTCGTCCTGCGCGACCCGGCCAGCGACCGCCTCATCCAAATCCCCCTCACCGACATCAAATCCAGACGCGAAATCGGCTCCCTCATGCCCGACGGCGTCACCGACGGCCTCACCCACACCGAGCTCCGCGACCTCATCCGATTCCTCTGCGAACTCGGAAAACCCGGCCCCTTCCGCGCTTCCCCAACCCTCTACGTCCGCACGTGGGACGTCCTAACCGACGCCAAAGCGCCCGAAGCCGGAAAGGAATTTCCCAGCCTTCCTGAAAGCGCCTGGCAGCGGCGCTTTTCCACCGTCGCCGGCGACCTCCCGCCGGCCGATGCACCCGCCGCCGTCGCCCGCTTCGACATTGCAGTGTCAAAGTCCTGGTTGGTGCGAGTTAAAATGATCGCGCCAGGCGCGGCCGCGGCCTGGATGGACAACCGACCCGTCGACTTGAACGCCTTGGCCAGGCTCGAGCTCCCCGTCGGCCGGCATATCATCTCCGTCCGCTGGCGCGACGACGTGCCCCATTCAGTCCAGCTCGAGCCTCTCGAAAATTCGTCAGCCGGTTTCGAATTGCCTCCCATGAAATAGCGCACACCCATGCCCGTCCCCAAGTACCGCTACTTCTCCACCACCGACGCAGCGCGCATGAGCAAGCTGCAATTCACCGCCCGACAGGCCGTCGAAGGCGTCATCACCGGCATGCACAAATCGCCTCACAAGGGCTTCTCGGTCGAATTCTCCGAACACCGCGAATACGTCGCCGGCGACGAAATCCGTCACCTCGATTGGCAGGCCTTCGCCCGTTCCGACCGCTACTACATCAAGCTCTACGAACAGGAAACCAATCTCCGCGCCACCATCGTCCTCGACACCAGCGGCTCGATGAAATTCGGCGCTGGCCCCCACGCCCAGTCCAAGCTCGATTATGCCCGCCACCTCGCCGCCTGCCTCGCCTATCTCCTCTCCCACCAGCAGGACATGGTCGGCCTCGTCGCCATGGACACCAAGATCAACATGGAGCTCCCGCCCGCCTCCTCGCCCGCCCACCTCGACCGCATGTTCAAACAGCTCGAAGCCATCCAGCCCGGCCAGGGCACCCAGCTCTCCGCCGGCCTCCACATGCTCGCCGAGCGCCTCCCCCGCCGCAGCATGGTCATTCTCATCAGCGATCTCTGGGTCGAGCCCGCTGAATTCGTAAAAGCTCTCCAGCATTTAAAATATCGCCGCCACCAGGGCCTCGTCCTCCATCTCCTCGACCGCGCCGAAATCGACCTCACCGGCCCCAACTACGATCGCCAGATCACCCTGCAGGACCTCGAGACCAGCGAAAAACTTCAGATCGATCCCGCCGACATCCGCGAAGCCTACCAGCAGCAGGTTCAGGAATATCTCACCACCGTTCGCAAATCCTGCTCCGACTGCGACATCGAATACCACGCCATGTTCGTCGACGAGCCCTACGACAAGGCACTTCTGAAACTGATCAATCGCCGCTCTTAGGACACACACCTAAGAAAATTCGGCGTTCGGCGAAATTTTCCCCGCCTTCAATCATCTTATGGATGACACCTCCACTGTTACTCGACCAACGTTGAGAATGGGCTTTCGCGATGAATGGACACGTCTTGGTCGTCGAAGACCACGAGCAAACCCGGCGGATCATGTGCGACTTGCTTGAACGGGCCGGCCTCAGCGTGCGCTCCACCGACTCCGTCGCTGGCGCATTGGCCGAGCCAAGGACGTTGCGGGAATGTCCTCAACGAAGACCGTCAACGGCAAGGAACTGGCTTTGAAGATCGTAGGAGATA
>JBBRHH010000534.1:0-4346 GCA_038222915.1 Tepidisphaerales bacterium | reverse complement strand
GGGCGGCCTTCAAAATCCCCCACGGCCTTCGTTGGTGGCCATATCCGCAGGGTCACACCCGTTCCCATACCGAACACGGCCGTTAAGCCTGCGGAGCCGATGATACTGCTTCAGCGGGAAAGTAGGTCACTGCCAGCGTTTATTCACGAACCCCGGGCAATCGCAAGATCGCTCGGGGTTCTTGTTTGCGCTGTACCTATTTTGGCCGACTCCCACGATCGCCTAACATGAAAGAGTGTCCACTCTCCCCGATATCTTCGACCACCACCTCCCCTTCGACCCCGACGCCTCCCTTGACGATTTCCTGAAGCAGATTCCGGCCAAGTGGGTCGTCTACCTCTTCGCCGACGACGCCGATCGCCCCGTCCAGCTTCTCTGCGTCAAAAATCTTCGCTCCAGCCTTAAGCGTCGGCTTGGGGGCGATGAGCTCATCGGCCCCACCCGCCGGGTTAACTATCGCCAGCTTGTCCGCCGGGTTTACTGGCGTCGCGTCGATAGCCGCTTCGAGGCCGACGCCGTTTATCTTGAGGCTGCGCGCGACATCTTCCCCCAGTCCTACCGCGGCATGCTGGGCTTCCACCCGGCCTGGTTTGTTCATGTCGATCCTTCCGCTGAACATCCGCGCTATACCAAAACCAACCAACTCCTCGACCGCACCGGCCTCCTCATCGGCCCAGTCGAAGACAAACACGCCGCCGCCAATCTGATCCGCATCATCGAAGACGCCTTCGATCTCTGCCGCTACCACAACATCCTCGTCCAGGCCCCGCGTGGCCTCGCCTGCGCTTACAAGGAAATGGGCAAGTGCCCTGCTCCCTGCGATGGCTCCATCCCCATGACCGAGTACCGCGCCTCTGTCACGATGAGCGCCAATGTCCTTGCCAACCAGGCCGACTATCGCCTCCAACAATCCCATCGCATGCAGCAGGCCGCGGCCTCGCTTCAGTTTGAGCTGGCCGGCAAAATCCAATCCACCCTCGGCCAATTATCGGCCCTTGGCAAAGGCCCATTTCGCCACGCCGCCCAGCTTCAGCATTTCACCTTCCTTTCTCTTCAACGCGGGCCGCGCGATGGGACCGCCAAGCTGTTTCTCATCACGTCAGGCCAGATCGTCGAGGTCGGAGCTTTTCTGCAAGAACCCTCCCAACTGCCCGACCTCGTTATCCAATCCCGGCCGCTCGACCTCGCTGGCGTCGAACGCATGGGCCTGGTTTCCCACCACCTCTTTCTTCCCAAGCAATCCCAGGGCCTTTTTCTTCGGCTTGATCAGCTCAATCTCAAGCAAATCCAGAAGGCCTTCCGCGATCTGCAGAAGCAGAAGCCGCCGGAAGATTCTGAGGGAGAAGGCGTGGTCAAAGAGCTGCAGGCCATCTGACTTTTTCCAACTCTTCACGCTTGCACCTTCCCCTTCCCGATATACCTCCGGAGAGAAAGCGACCACACCGGCCGCGGCGACGCATGCCAGCAACAGGTCAACATTGCCCGTTCCTCAATCGCGCTGACGAGCGCTGTTCCGAATACTTCAGCATCGAACAACTCCCCTACGCCTTTGGCCATTGCTTTGGCCGGTATCGCCTCTGCTCCGTCTATCAAGATATGCTCAACGAGCGCCAACATCGCCGCGCCTCCTCTGAAGCACACACTGAGCGCGAAAATGCCACCCAATGCCTTGTCCAAATCCGCGTCGCCCCTCATCACAAAAAGCTCGGATGCGATGCTCCGCGACTTTCTGCTTTTCCTCGCTTCGGAACGCGGCCTCGCTGACAACTCCGTCCATGCCTATCGCCGCGATCTCGAAGACCTCGAATCCTGGCTCGCGCCACAATCGCTCACCCTCACCACTGCCAGCCCCGACAACCTCCGCCTCTATCTCCAAAACCAGTCGCGCATCGGCCAATCGACGCGCACCGTTGCCCGCCGGCTTGCCGCCATCCGCATTTTCTTGCGCTTCCTCACCGCCCGCGGGCACGACTACTCCAAGGCGCTCGACGAACTCGAACGCCCCAAGCCCGAACAATCCCTCCCAAAAATCCTCAGCCGCTCCCAGGTGAACCAGCTCATCGCGGCGCCCAGCCCGAAGAGTTTTCTCTTCGCCCGCGACGTGGCCATCCTCGAACTGCTCTACGCCAGCGGCCTGCGCGCCAGCGAACTGTGCGACCTGCGCAGAAACGACGCCAACCTCATGGTCGGCTGCGTGCGCGTGCTGGGCAAAGGGATGAAGGAACGCATCGTGCCGCTCGGGCAGGCGGCCAATGAGGCGATCCAGCGCTATCTTCTCGACTGCAGGCCTAAGCTGGAACGCACGCCCACCGACCGCCTTTTCCTCTCGCGCTCGGGCAAGCCGATGGAGCGGGTGGGGCTGTGGATGCTGGTGGAACGGTATGGCCGAAAGAGCGGGCTGCTGAAATCGATCTCTCCGCACGTCCTCCGCCACTGCTTCGCCAGCCACCTCCTCAGCGGCGGCGCCGATCTGCGCGTTGTCCAGGAACTGCTCGGCCACAGCGACATCACCACCACGCAGATCTACACTCACGTCGATCAGGACCGGCTGAAGGCCATCCACAAAAAATACCATCCGCGGCGGTGACTGCGCTCTGCATTTGGCGCGGCCGACGGTTACCATTCGTGCATGCGTCACCGCCTCGCACTCCTCGTTCTTTTTCTGCTGCCGCACGCCCAGGCCGCCGTTCCCACCACCCGGCCGACTTCCGCGCCGGCGGCGCAGGTCAACTTTCTGGGCATGGGCGACTGGGGCCAGCTCAATTCCAATCAGCCGCTGGTCGCCAAGGCCATGTCTACGTACATCACCACCAACAAAATCCCGCTGAACGCCATCCTCCTCGCCGGCGACAATTTTTACGGCAAACTCACCGGCACCGACGATCCGATGTGGCAGACCATCTTCGAAAAGATGTACGACCCGGCGACTCTCGCCGTGCCGTTTTATGTCACGCTTGGCAATCACGATTACCGCGACGGCAAGGCCGCCATCGAGCTGGCGTATGCCCAGGAACATCCCGACTCGCGCTGGAAACTGCCGACCAAATGGTACCGCGAGGATTTCCCGGCCAATCACCCCAATGCCAACACCGATCAGATCGATCATGCCGACGTCCGCCCTGATCACCCTGATCGCGGCGCCGATCACCCAGATCTCCCGCTGGTCAGCGTGCTCATGCTCGACTCCAACCGGGACAACCTGGTGAAGACCGGCGAGTGGGCCACCGAGCTTGCGTGGCTGGAGGCCGAGCTGGAGAAGCTGAGCAAGACCGACCGGTGGATCATCTGCTGCGCCCACCACACGCTGATCAGCAACGGCCTGCACGGCGACAACGGCGTTTTGCAGAAGGAATGGGGCACGCTCTTCAAGAAGTACCACGTCGCCCTCTACCTGTGCGGCCACGACCACGACATCCAGCACCTCGAGCTTCCCGACTGGCCGATCAGCTTCGTGCTGGCCGGCGGCGGCGGCAAGGCCTCGCGGGCGATGCTGCGCGATATTCGCGGGCCGTTTTCCAAGGCGATGAACGGCTTTGCCCATCTGCAGTTCACCGAGGAGAAGATCACGGTTAGCCTGATCGGCATCGAGGCCAAGCCGGTGCACGTGTTTGAACGAGGCCGGGACGGCACGGTGAATATTCTGTTTACCACGCCCAGCGACAAGGCCACCACGCATCCGCTGAAGGCTAAGCTGGAGAACGATCTGGCGGATTTGAAATCGACGACTACGGCTACGACGACGAGCACGACGCGGCCGGCGAGCAAGCCTTGATGTGGGGGAGAATGCAGAAATCAGAGTGCAGAATGCAGGATAGGGGGAAGGGAATGACGACGGCGAAATCGCGGACGAAGGCGCGCGTCGCAATGGACAGACGGGACTGAGGCGGGGTCGCATTTTCATCTTTTGTGCGTGTTGTTTTTTGTTTTGTCTTGTCTGGGTTTGGGAGTGTGAGGATTGACAGGGGTTTAGGTCAAAACGCTCGACAAATAACCGACCCCAAAGCGGTATCGAAGGGGGCCTCCAACCTCCCTCGAATCGCCCCAAACCGACGGAAATTCTCCCCGTTTTGACCCTCGAATCTCCCCAAATCGACGGAGTGCGTTCTGGATGCCGATGGGCGGAAAAATGCGCGCAAATGAGTTTGATGTCGGTTTGATGGGGGCGGTTTTTTACAAGTGCTTGTTTGGTAGATGATTGGGATGAGGCGGGTAACCGCTCAGTCTATTTTCCGACAAAGTGAATTTGTGATTGCCTGAGCGGTTTTGGGGTCCAATGATTTGAGTGCCATGGATGGCAACCTTGCCATGGACGCTTGCACGCAATGCCTTGAACTGGGCGGACGCAA
>JBBRHH010000533.1:0-4364 GCA_038222915.1 Tepidisphaerales bacterium | reverse complement strand
GTAGGACAGTATTGTGCCATCAGTTCGACCCCTGGTTAAGCTTCGGGTGCGGCCGTTTGGGCCATGGTACTCTCCACTTCTTCGGCCGACGAGACATTTTCCGCAGGCTCATGATCCGCTTCAACAAACGCCACCAGCACCAGCGCCGCAACGACCGCGACCACGATGGCACTGAAACCAAAAACGGCGGTCAGACTATGCCTCGCGATCGGTCCACCTACCAGGTTTCCGACAATACGGCCGCCGCCAATCACTAGCATCGTATAAATTCCCTGGATCGAGTGGCGCCAGCGATCCCCCGCATGCCGGTTCAGAAAGACGGGCGGCGCAACCTGCAACACTAACACGAGCGCCCCATGCATTACCTGCGTCCCAATCGCCACTGCCGGCGTCGGCCAAAGCGCGAGCATCCCTACGCGCACCGCCGTCAGCAGCAAACCGCCCGCCAGCACCCACCTCAGCCCGAAGAGCCGCACGAAACGCCCGAACCCCAACACGAACAAGATCTCGAAGATTGGTCCGATGTTGTTGATCGGTCCAATCCACTGCGGGTCGAGATGCACCTGCCGCGTTAGATAGATTGAGTAATAGGCATAGTACGGAGCACTGGCCATCTGGAGCAGAAACAGCGCCAGACAAAACACGAGCAACGGCGGCCGAAGCAGGGCCCGCGCCGCCGCCACCGTTGGCAGTCCCGACGCGGTCGGAACTGCGCTTGCGCGCGGATCTGGCAGCGAGAGTGCATTCACCGCCGCGAGCACCGAAAAACCAGCGGCCACTGCCCACGAAACCCCCACCGGCATTCCATGCCGCATCGCGATATAGATGGCAATGCAGGGCAGGATGTATCCCACCGTTCCCCACACCCGAACGCGATGATAAGGCTCGGTCGACTTCCCTTCCGACCGTCGTCGCTCCTGAATGCTGAAGTTGATCCCATCCTGCAGGGGTGCAAGCGAAACGGAGGTCACATTGTAAAAGACCCACAAGAGGAGGATCGGCCAGAATGTGTGCAGGGCCGGCATTGCCGCAAGTCCGGCTGCGCCGAGCACGAACAACACCGCCATCAGCCGCCGCGCATCCAGATGCGAGTCGGCGAGAAGCGTGATCAACACGGGCGACATCACCACGGCCACGGATGCGGCAGCCATGATGTAGCCGATCAACGTGGCATTGAGATGCTGCTGGTCGAAGTAGAATGGCGCAAAGGGTGTATAGCTTCCCAACACCGCGAAAGTCAGAAGATATTGCAGCCGCACCGCACGCATGGGGGGGCAGGATAAGGAGAGATTCAACCTGAATCTACACACCAATCGTGTTACATTCGCCCGATGCTCTATTTGACCCGCGAACAGGTTCGGGAGGTTGATCGCCGGTCGATCAATGCGTACGGCATTCCGGGGATTGTGCTGATGGAAAACGCGAGCCGCGCTGTCGCCGAAGTGGCCGGGACGCGATTCGAGCTTTCACCGGGCGCAAGGATTTTGATTCTCTGCGGTGGCGGCAACAACGGCGGTGACGGCCTCGCCGCCGGCCGACACCTCCACAACGCCGGTTTCCAAATCTCGCTCGGCGTCGCCATCGATCCCGCAAAATATACCGGCGACGCCCTTATCAATTACCGCATTACCCAGGCAATGCAGATTCCCATGTTCAGTGCGACGTCCGACTCAATATTAGCGCAGAAATGCGATCTCGTGATCGACGCCATCTTCGGCACGGGTCTCAGTCAGCCCCCGCGCGACCCTTTCCCCGCGCTCGTGCAGGCTATCGGGCAGTTCAGAGTACCGGTCCTCTCTGTCGACCTCCCGAGCGGCCTTGATTGTGACACGGGAGAGCCGCTGGGCGCATGCGTCCGGGCGAATCACACGGTGACCTTCGTCGCCCGAAAGGCCGGCTTCGCGAACCCGCGATCCAGGGAATTTACGGGGGAAATCACCGTGGGCGACATTGGCTGTCCAAAGGAACTGCTTCAAAGCTAGTTCGGCTGCATCACAATCTTCATCCCCTTGCGGCTCTCCATGGTCTCGAATGCCTCATGCACCTTCGACAGTGGAAACCGGTGTGTGATCAGCGGCTTTACGCGCACCAGGCCCTGTTCCAGCAGACGCACTGCCAGCTCATGGTGCCGGGGAACGCAGCCGTGTGAGCCGGTCAGGAAGCATTCCTTGTAGTGGATCGTGTTCGACAGGAGGTTCATCGGCCGGGCGTCTTTCTTTAGGCCGCCGAACAAGTTGACGTAGCCGCGATGGGCCACCATCTCGACGGCCTGCTCGTGACTCTCCACCGAACCCGCGGCGGTGATCACAATGTCAGGGCCTTCACCATCGGTCAACTCGCGGCAGCGCTTGACGACATCCTCCTCTTCCGAAGCGATATAGGCGTCCGCGCCGTACTGCTTGGCGATATCCATGCGCAGCTTGCTGCGCTGGACGCCGATCACCTTGATCGCGCCCATGATGCGGGCGAGGTCGATCATCATGCACCCGATGGGCCCAAGCCCGATGATCACCACCGACTTGCCCAGCGACAGGTTCACCAGTTCAAAGCCGTTGATCGCACAGGCCAGCGGCTCGGCCAGCGCGGCCTCTTCAAAATTCAGCTTGTCGGAAAAAGGCGTGACCGGCCCTTCTTCGAGCAACAGGCGCGGCAGCTTCATGAACTGCGCAAACGCGCCGGGGATCTGATACCCCACCGCATAATTGATGGCACAGTTGTTTCCGAGACCGTTTCGACACCAGTGACATTCGCCGCACGGCACATCGGCACCGATGGCCACGCGGTCGCCCACCTTAACGCGGGTGACATTCTTTCCGACCTTGACCACGACGCCGGCCGTCTCGTGCCCAATGATGGTCGGCGGCTTCACGCGCGGATTGCCGTGATGCAGAATCCGTACGTCTGAACCACAGATGCTTACCGCCTCCACGCGCATCAGCGCGGAATGGTCGTCAATTTCCGGAACGGGAACTTCCTTGAGAACAATTTTATCGAGCGCTTCAAGAATCGCGGCCTGCATGGTTTTCCTTTGTAACACTTACGGGTGAATCAACACTTTTGAATAAAATTCACGTTGCTGGCTGATGCCGGTCAAAACATCCTTGGCATTGCTGAGCGGCACGCGGTGGGTGATCAACGGCTTGAGGTTCAGCGTGCCATTGGCCATCGCGGCCAGACTTGCCCGCCAATCATCGTCATTTCCGGCCGCGCTGTAATCCGAATTCCACGTCCCCAGGAGCCGAACCTCACGCCGCATGAGCTGTGACAAGAGCGGCGCTGGAACGGTTACATCGCCACTGGGATTGCCGAGCAAAACAACGGCACCACCGCGCCGCGTGGCCGACATTGCCTGAAGCAAGGTGACGGGCACGCCCGCGCCGTCGATCGTCACATGAGCCCCCTGCCCATCCGTTAGTTCATTGACGACGGCAACTGGATCCTTTGCCCGGCTATTCATCGCCAGCTCAAATCCCATTGCCCTGGCCTGTTCCAGTTTTTGCGGCACCAGATCAAAGATGATCACCTGGGCCGCCCCCATCGCCCGGGCCCAGAGCGCCACCATCAATCCGATCGGCCCGGCACCGAATATCGCAACGGTCTGTCCGATCAATCCTTCGCCGACGCGCTTGAGCGCATGGAGGGCGACCGCCGCCGGCTCGGTCATGGCAGCCTCTTCGAGGCTCACGCCGTTCGGCACCACCATCAAATTCTGCTCCGGCGCCACGACGTACTCGGCAAACGCCCCGTCTGATCGCGAGCCCAGATAGTCGTAATCATGACACTGGACGTACTGCCCCTTTTCACAGGCCGCGCATTCGCCGCACCAGAGCAGCGGAAACACCGCGACGCGGTCAAACGGCTTGTAGGCGGTTACACCGGCGCCGACGGCTGCCACGGTTCCAGCAAACTCGTGGCCGCATACGGTCGGAAAGTGATACGTGCCTTTTGAAAAGATTCGTGGAATATCCGAGCCGCACACGCCACAAAATCCGATGTGGACGAGCACCGTCCCCGGCTCGGGCGTAGGCCGGGGAATTGCTTCCAAGCGCAAGTCCCCCACCGCGTGCAGCACAAGCGCCTGCATGGTGGTCGCGTCGTTCATTGTCGCGCCTCCGCGCTGCGCAGCGCCAGCCCGGCGGCGACGGCGTCGCGCGACTTCGAAAAGTTCTCCGCCATGGTTCCGCCCTTGTTAAACACGCTGCTGGTCCCGGCCACGAGAATGGTCGCGCCGGCGCCCACCATCTTTGGAATATTCTCAAAACTCACGTTCCCATCCACCTCAATGGGAATGTTCTTTCCGTGCTTCTGCAGTAGCGCTCGACAGTCGGCGATTTTGCGAATGGCGCTGGTCACCAGCTTCTGTC
>JBBRHH010000532.1:0-4377 GCA_038222915.1 Tepidisphaerales bacterium | reverse complement strand
ACGACATCCTGGTCGTGCCTCGGATTGATGTCATCGAGCGGCCGTGATCGAATCGACCATTTTTCGCAAAGCGCCAGTTTCGCCGGATGCCGGCCAATAACGCGAACCGGACAGTTCGCGTTTCGCAACACTTGCGCCACCAGCAACCCAAGCCGGCCATCGCCCAGAACGGTGACCCACTGCCGGCCGTCCAACTTGATTTGTTTAAGCACCTGAAAGGCTGCTGCGAGCGGTTCGACAAAGACGGCCTGATCGTCGTCGACGGTGGCGGGAACAACATGCAGGTTGTCAGTAGGCAGTCGGACCAGATCGGCGAATGCGCCGTCGTGATTCAGAATCCCGAGCACGGAGCGATTGCGGCAATGGCTGGACAGACCCGCGACGCAGAGGTCGCAGCGCCCGCACACCACGTTGATCTCACCCACAACGCGCTGGTTGATAAGTTCCTTCTTGGGCGACTCAACGACATCCGCCACGAACTCGTGACCCAGCACCCCCTGATACTTCATGTAGCCGCGGGTAATTTCCAGATCGGTGGAGCAGATTCCCGCCTGACGTACGCGCAGCAGCGTATCGCCTGCTCCGGGCTGTGGATCGGGATGGCGAGGGTTGAATGCGAGCGAAGTGGCGAAAGTCAGGGCACGCATGGGCACAAGTTTTCTATTGAGCGATCGCCGTTGAAAGCATCCGCTATGCGAGGAACGGCTTGTTGTGTTCCGCGAGATATTTGAGCCACGCCGCGGGCTCGTACTCAAAATCCTGCCCGGTCATCATTACCAGGCTCTTGCGCGACTGGTAAGAGACCGCAAAATCGCGGTCCTGCAGCAGTCTGACCAGTGCCTGTGCCACGTCGGCCCGCCTAAAGTTCCGCAACGCGTCGGCCTCCGCGATCCGGACATCTTTTGCCTCCTCGACATTCTCAAGATGAGAAAGCAGAGGTGCAATGGAACGCGGATCGGGAATATTCGACAGTGCCTTGGCCGACTCCAGACGGACCAGTTCGTTCTTGTCGTCGAGCCCGCCGTTGTAGAGCGGAATCAGGTCAACAACCTTTTGTTTGTTGCCAGGCTGTGGAACAGCGTAGGTACGGGCGCGCGATCGATTCAATACGCGGATTGCGGCCGTGCGAACCGAGTAATCCGGATCGGCCGGGATCTTGCCGTAGCCATAAGCGATTTCAGCGTAGCGTGCCGGATACGCGCCATGCCGGCCATATTCCTCATCCGCCAGTGCGAAGATTCCGACGCGCCGGTTGTCCGGCGAATTCTTGTCCTCCATCCGCTCGGCCTGAAGCAGGGGGGTCTCGCCGACAAGATAGTTGTATTCCTGAACGACAAACTGCCAGGCGCGCGAGAAAACCGACAGCGAACGATGGGCGAGACTGCGATTGACGTCCACGTCTTCGCCGAGAACTCGTTGATCGTTGGCCAGCACCATGCGATTGACGCGGCGCTCGCGCAAGGCTTCCGACTTTTCGGCGGAGCTGTGCGAGCTGCAGCCTCCAAGGGCGGCTGCGGAGCACAAGAGTAGGGCGGGCATCGCTCTTCGCATTTTTCGTCGCATGCTCATGTTCATTCTTTCCATGTTCAGACCGCGGCACGCAAGCTGGGCTCCGCGTGTCCCTGGAGATCATCCAGGGCGACCCAGGTCGGGGTTTCGACAGGGAAGCCGAGAAACCGCGAGGCCAGCCGCTCGAAGCGTGCCGCGTCATCCGTGACGAAGCATCGCATAGCGCCCGTGCGGGATGTGGCCGGACGAAGAAGTCCGACGTTTTCCAACCGGCGAAACACATCTTGAGCGCACTGCTGCGCTGAGTCAATCACAGTCACCGTTGGACCAACCATACGCGCGATCAATTTGCCCAGGATTGGATAGTGTGTGCAGCCCAGCACCAGCACGCTGATCTTGTGTGCGACGACCGGCAAGAGATATTGACGAAGCGCCAGCCGCACAAGCGGATCGGACTCAGACCGGCCTTCCTCTATCAACGGCACCAGAAGCGGCGTGGCGGCCGAGACCAGTCGCGCATGGGTTCGACGCCGGCAGATGGCATGGGCGTAGGCTTTGGATCGAATGGTCGCCTCGGTGGCGATGACGCCGATGAGGGGTTTGGGTTTGCTACCGGCCGCTGCAACGGCGGCCCGCGCGCCCGGCTCGATCACCCCGCTGATGGCGAGGTTGGGAAACTCGGCGCGGATTTCGCGCAGGCAGAGTGCGGTGGCGGTGTTGCAGGCGATCACGTACTGCTTGGCATTGAAGGGCTGGAGATATTGAATGATCTCGCGAACGAAGGAGAAGACCGTCGCAGGCGACTTGCTGCCGTAAGGGACACGGGCGGTGTCGCCGAAATAGATGACATCCTCATCCGGCATGGATTCGCGGATGGCGCGTGCGACCGTCAGGCCTCCGAGGCCGCTATCTAGCACGACTATGGGCGAATTGACGGTTGGCACGGGTTGAGTAGCAGTTAACATTATCGGACGCCAGATGGCTTTTGCTTGACTTTTGCGGTCCACAAGTCAAAACTCCATTACACAAACCGGGGCTAAAGGTTATTTCTTATGAGTCAAGCACTTGAAGGCAAGCGGGTTTTGTTGGTTGACGACGATGGCGACATCCTCACGAGCATGCAGGCCGCGTTCGAACCGACTGGAGCGGTGGTGGAGTTGGCCAGCAACGGCAACAAGGCGGTTGAACTGGCGGAAAGGAATCTCCCGGACCTTGTCGTCCTGGACATGATGCTGCCTGGCCGAAGCGGATTTCTGGTTCTTGAGAAGATCAAGGCCCGCAAGCCGAAGGACGCGGCCCCGCAGGTGATTATGTTGACGGGCAATCCGGGAAAGCGGCACCAGATGTATGCGGAGAGTCTTGGAGTAAGCGAGTACTTCACCAAGCCGGTGAAGCTCGACAAGCTGATTGCGACGGCCGAGCGGTTGCTGTCGCCGCCTGCGCCGGTTGCGTGAGTTTCTTGAAACTCGAAACTGGAAATTTGAGACTGGAAGAAGAGCGCTGTTTGTGCCGTTTTTTGCGCGCATGTGAGTTTGATGATGGTTTGACGCGCTGATTTTAGCATAAACAGGTTCTCTGGCGTGGCTTGTGGTGTTTTCGGTTGTGTCGCTTTGCGGTGCAAATGGACACATAACCGACACACAACCAGCGCATAACCGACACATGACCGACGCATAACCAGCACATGACCGGACCGTAACCGACACACGACCGACGATGGGGAAGCATGCAGATTTCAGAGTGCAGAAAGTGCAGAATGCAGAATGGCGGAGGGAAATGCGGGGGTCGTGGGGGGTGACTTTTGGCGCGGGTGGGCGCGCACAAATTTGTGTTTGGTCGGGTCGGGATGGTTGGTGGGAAAGTCAAGTATTGGTGCGGCCGATGTTTGTGATGGGCGGGGTGCTTTTTTGCTGTCGATAAACCGGCCCTAAAGCGGTGTCGAAGGAGGCCTCCAACCTCCCCCGAATCTCCCCAAAGCGACGTTGAACCTCCCCTTTTTGACCCTGCAATCGCCCTCTTTCGACCGAGTGCTTTGGACTGTGTGGTGGATGCTGAGTCGGCGCGAAACTGCGCGCAATTGAGTTGGATGTCGGTTTGTTGGGCTTGGTTTTTCGCAAGTGCTTGTCTGGTAATTGATTGGGATGCGGTGGGGGTGGCTGATGGTCGTTTCAAACCGACCACTAACCGACCACCAACCGACCTGTGACCGACCACTAACCGACCACCAACCGACCTGTGACCGACCACTAACCGACCAGCAAACGACCTGTGACCGACTAGCAATCGACCACTAACCGACCACCTTTCGACTCGCTGCGCTTCGCTCAGGACAGGCCTTTCGACGGAGGGGGAGAAGAGGCACGAAGGGGAATGAGGCCGGGGATTTTGGGCTGGCCGAGGGTTGATTTGGCTGGGCTTGTCGCTGATTCCCCACATGGACTGGCCTCCCCCATGATAGCATACCGAACATTATGCTATCCTGGGGGAGGCCGGTGTCAAGGAGAATTTTGGAGGTTGGGCGGAGATCTTGTTGGTTGCGCGGTGCTGGCCTGGGAGACGCGGATTTGTGGGGTGGGAAGGTGAGTTCGGACGCTGCCTGCCAAAGCCGGTGATTTTTGTCCTGCGGATCTGAAGCAGAAAGGGACACGACGTCGGAAATTGGATTACGTCGCCGCGTTCAATAAATGCATTTGTCGCCATTAAAGGTTAGTTCGACCGCATTAAAGGTTCGCGTCACTAATGGCATTAAGCTAACACCGGTTTCTGCAGGTTTTGAAGGTTTTGCCGCATTACCGCTCTGGGTTTGTTCAACCGGTCGTACTCTTTGGGCCGCCGCTTGATCGCGCGGGGCTCGAAGCGGTCAGGGCG
>JBBRHH010000531.1:0-4380 GCA_038222915.1 Tepidisphaerales bacterium | reverse complement strand
TAGTGCGTACGGTGGACGGGCGTGGGGCGTGCGTTACAATTCTTCTAATGCCTGAGTCTCGTCCACCTCACACACCGCTGGTTGCACCGGGCCAAATCGAATTGTTTGAACGCGATATGACGGCGACGATGGCGGCTGATCTGTCGCTGGGAAGCGTGCAGGAGAAGGTTGCCGCGGTTGGGCAGTGGTTGCCAGTGGATGGAGATGCTAATGCGATGGTGGGCGATCTTGTGGGGCAAAATTCGACTGGGCCGCTTCGACTTGGGTATGGGGCTTGGCGGGATCTGCTCCTCGGGTGCCAGTTTCGAAATGGGGCGGGGGAACTGATTACGGCAGGCGGGCGGACGGTCAAGAATGTGGCGGGTTATGATCTGACGAAGTTTGCGGTGGGGCAGCGGGGGACATTTGCCAGGATTGTGGCGATAACGACGCGGACGTATCGGCGGCCGGTGGGGGCGGTGCTGGCGACGTTTGCGCCAAGTATTTCGAAGGTGCAGGAATTGATCCCATCGGCGCTTCGGCCGCAGTGGATGCTGTTGACGAGCGATGGCCTGCTGTGTGGATATCTGGGCGACGAGCGATCGCTGGGTTATTACGCATCGTCGTTGGCGAGCATTGGTCCGCAAAGCGTCGTGCGGAGGAGTGTTGAGGAGGATGTGGCGCAACGGGCGGCGGCGTGGAGCGCGGTGGCGGGCGCGGGGATGACTTTTCGCGCGGCGCTGCCGCCGGCGCGGATTCAGGAATTCGTTTTGCGTGCGCGGCCGGCGGAGTGGGTTGCTGATCCGGCGTTTGGGATTGTTGTGGGAAGGACAAGCGACCTGGAAACTCTGCGGGCGGCGGCGGACGAGTTGGGGGGGAACGCGTTTGGTTTGGATGCGGAGGGCAATCCCATGGGTGGGTCGACCAACGTCCTGCAGGAACAACTGGTTGCTCGACTTCGTGATGCATTTAACTGTGTGACTGCATAAGGTTTTGATGTCATCGACTTTGCCCATTCTGGAATCGCGGCCCGCTTTGCAGCTTGATCCACGCACCTATGACCGCGCCTTGTCGTGCGTTCATTGCGGGCTTTGTTTGCCGGCCTGTCCAACGTATACGCAGACGGGGCATGAAGCGGACTCGCCACGGGGGCGGATTCAACTCATGCGCGGGTTGGCGGATGGGGTAATTCAGCCGAGTGAATCGGTGCAGGAGCATCTGGATTTGTGTCTGGATTGCCGCGCTTGTGAGACGGCGTGTCCTTCAGCTGTTGTGTATCACGAGCTGATTGAGGAGACGCGGGCGAAGCTTGGCGCGAAGGCGAAGTTACCTATCAAATCGCGGTTGTTGCGGTGGGTGTTTTTTCACGTGTTTACGCGGCCTACTCGGTTGAAGTGGGCTTTGGTGCCGCCGCGGTTGATGCAGAAGATCGGACTGTATTCGCTACTGAGGAAGAGCGGAATATTCAAGCTGCTGCCGCTCGAGTTTCAGAAGATGGAGCAGATGCTTCCGGCGGAGGGGCGGATTTGGCCGATGCGATTGGAGGGGACCGCTTCAACGAATCCGCAGGCCGTTCAGGTTGGATTTCTGGGCGGGTGCATTGGGTCGGTGATGTTTGACAAGGTGAACCGGCAGGCGGCGGAGTTGTTGGTCGCCTGTGGGGCGAGCGTTGTAGTGCCGCGGGCGCAGACGTGCTGCGGGGCGATTCATCATCACAGCGGAGCGCATGAGCCGACGGAGGAGATGGCGCGGCGGAACATCGATGCGTTTTTGCCGGCGAATGAGGCGGGCGTGAAATATATCACGACGACGATCGCGGGGTGTGGCGCGATGTTGCGCGATTACGGAACGCTGCTGCGTGATGATCCGGCCTATGCCGCTCGGGCGAAGGAGTTTTCGGCGCGGGTGCGAGATATCAGTGAGGTGCTGGTGGAGCTCGGAATTCCGGCCCTGAAGAACGCTGTGAATGAGACGGTGACTTATCACGATGCTTGTCATCTGGCGCATGCGCAAAAGGTGACCGGCCCGCCGAGGAAATTGCTTGCGAGCATTCCGGGGCTGACGTTGGTGCCGCTGCCGGATAGCGATATGTGCTGTGGGGCGGCCGGGACGTACAACCTGACACAGCCGGAAATGGCGAGCAAACTGGCGGGGCGGAAGTTGAACAACATTGCGGCGACGGGGTGCCGGATCTGTGTGACTGGGAATGTGGGGTGCGCGATGCACATTCAATCGGAGGCGGTTGCGCGCGGGGAAGCTGTGACGGTGGTGCATCCTGTTGAGTTGCTACATCGCGCCATGTTCGGATGAGCTACGCGACGGCGGCTTGTTTCTGATTTGAATTGATCCAACGTCGAATACCGGCGGTCTGCCCTTCCCATGCGGCGGAGGCGCGGACTTTCAGGAACGATTGGAACATTGCGTCCATGCTTTTGCAGAGGTCGCGCAGCAGGCCGATGCGTTCTTCAAAGACTACGCGGGGATTTTCGGCTTCTTCGATGTCGGGGAGTTTTGCGCCGCCAAAGGTGAAGGACTCTCCGTTGAAGGTGAGGTAGAACTGGTTGCCACCGGCTTCGAGGATCATGCCGACTTTTCGGGGAAGTTTTCCGGTGCGGAGGCCGTCGCGGGCTTCGGGCATGCGTGTGGGGCCGTTGCCTTTCAGGAGATCACGGCCGGTCTGGCCGTACGCACAATCGAGGTCGAGGCTGTTATCGATGACGATGGAGACGACGCCGGCGTCGGTGGAGATGACGCCGCCGCGCGTTTCGGCTTCGTGCCAGAGCCAGAGGAGAAATTCGTTGCCGAGGAAGTCCTTGGGCTGCGGGCCTTTGGCGACCCATGGATATTCGGGCCATTGGGATTCGCCTTCGGGGCCGAAGACGAAACGGGTTGGCTTGAGATCTTCGTAGTCGCGCTTTTTTTTGCGCTCGATGAGCTCGACGAGGCCGACCGTACCGGCGGATTGGGGGTCGAGTTTCAGCTCGAAGGTGCGCTCAAATAGTTCGAGGAGTTTTTCGATCGCGGCGGAGGAGGCGGGCGAGTAGAGAGTCTGGGTGGGGAGGTCCCAGAGAACAGGGACGAGTTTGCTGCGGCGAAATTTTCCCTGGCGAAGTTCTTCTTCGAGCTTGCCCTGAACAGCTTCCTTGGCGTCGCGCTTTTGTTGTTTGCTGACAAAGCCGGAGGGGTTGTCGGCGGCGGCGGCCTCCTCTTCCATGATCTGGTAGGCTTTTTTTAATTCGGACGGGACGCGGTTGGTGTCGATGCGGAGGGCGAAGAGGATGGTGTCGGCGTAGACGTTGTGTTCGAAGGAGAAGTGGGCGTCGAAGACGTGGCGGCCGCCGCACCAGCCGTATTCGACTTCGTCGGGGACGCCGAACTCGCCTTCCTTGAGCATGTGGACGGCGAGCTTGTCGAGCATGTCCTGATCGGGCGACGCGGGGGCGTTGCCGATGACGGTGAATCGACGGAATGAGACTGAACCTGCGGCGAAACCCATGAGACGTCCTTTTGAAGTCGAGGGACTTTCATCCTCCGGAGTGGGATTCTACTGAGCGGGCGGGTGAAGCTGATAACTTTGCCCGCGTTGTCGCCAGTTCATTCAGATACCTGAACCGGCGTTGCTGCATCCTCGTCGTGGAGTATTTTCCAGAGAATCTGCAAAAGCGGATCGACTCCGTCGCGGGTCACGCCCGACATGGGATGAATTTCCATGCCGGGAAGTTCTTCACGCAGCATTTCGATTTCAGTGTCGTCGGTGGCGAGGTCCATTTTGTTGGCAGCGATAATTTCGCGTTTGTTGGCGAGGGCCGGGCTGAAGGATTCAAGCTCGTGACGGATTGTGCGGTAATTGTCGGCCGGGTTGGAATTGTCGGGAGGGAAGAGGTCGAGGAGATGCACGATGATTTTGGTGCGCTCGACGTGCTTGAGGAAGGCGTCGCCAAGGCCTGCACCGGAGTGTGCGCCTTCGATCAATCCCGGGATGTCGGCGAAGACCATACGGCGGTGGCCGGAGAGTTCGACAATGCCGAGTTGGGGTTCGAGGGTTGTGAAGGGATAGGCGGCGACTTTCGGGCGGGCTTCGGAGACGCAACTGAGGAGGGTGCTTTTGCCGGCGTTGGGCATGCCGACGAGGCCGACGTCGGCGATGAGTTTGAGCTCGAGGTGGATGTTGCGTTCGCCGCCAAGGGTGCCGGATTCGGCGTAGCGTGGGGCCTGGTTTGTGGGTGAGCGGAAATGCCAGTTGCCGCGGCCGCCCCTACCGCCGCGGGCGATGATGATTTCCTTGTGCGGGGTGTCGAGATCGGCGAGGAGGATATCGTGGTCGGAGTCGTAGATGAGCGTGCCGGGGGGAACGTGGACGACGAGATCTTCGCCGCTTTTGCCGGCCATGCGTTTGCCCAT
>JBBRHH010000530.1:0-4402 GCA_038222915.1 Tepidisphaerales bacterium | reverse complement strand
CAGCTTCATCTGAGCAAACGCGGGCAGCGGCTGGCCAGGAAATGGTTGTATTTCAGTGCCTTGCGATGGATGCGCGATCCGGCAATCAGGCCGTGGGTAACGCGAAAAAAGGCGCGGGATGGAGGCAAGGGGATGCGGGCGATGGTGGGTGTGATGCGCCGACTGGCGCTGGCGGCGTGGCACGTGCCGGTGAACGGCGTGGCGTTCGAGGCGGCGCGATTGTTCCCAGGCGCCAGAGCGGCCAGGGGCAGGGCGCAAGGCCAAAGCCGGTAGCGGATGGATTGGCTGAAATGAAAACGAAAGCGAGGTGTTGCCCGCGAGCGACCGAGGACAAAACGACGATCGATCAAGGCCGCGTTCGGCCACCTTTCATGTGTCCCCTTCGCGATCTTCCTCACGGGAGAATCGCCAGGAAAAGTCTTGAGGGGCCAGGACGCCGGCCGCCCGGTAAAATCTCCCATGCAGCCGATTCGACGGCCGCCGCGAAGGCGGCGGCACGTTCAGAGCAACAGGTTGGAGCTACCCGGGGCCCGGCACCCGCGGCCTTGGATCGAGTCGACGTCGCACGCTTATGAGCAGGTAGTCAGTGCCATCGCGACGGTTCACGGGTTTCACCACAGAGCGTGCGGGCGTCAAGCCTGCGCTGCGCTCCGGCTCGACGCCCGCACGCTTTCGCATGGAAATAAATTAACGCGCATCCCTGAAATTGCCTCTTGACTGGGACGAAACAGGAGAACTCATGTCCCCCACCGACATCCGCCCCCCATTCACAAAAGAAACCGCCGAGAAAAAAGTAAAGGCCGCCGAAAACGCCTGGAACACCCGCGACCCCGAACGCGTCGCCCTCGCCTACACGCCCGACTCCATCTGGCGTAACCGCGACGAATTCCTCAACGGCCGCGAAGAAATCAAAGCCTTCTTAAAACGAAAATGGGCGAAGGAACTGGACTACCACCTCCGCAAAGAACTCTGGTGCTGGACCGAAAACCGCATCGCCGTCACCTTCCAGTACGAATGGCACGACACCGCCGGCCAATGGTTCCGCTCCTACGGCAACGAACTCTGGGAATTCAATCCCGATGGCCTGATGCAGCGCCGCATTGCCAGCGTTAACGATCTCCCCATCGCCGAATCCGATCGTCAAATTCTCTGACCCATATCGCTCAACAGCCAGAATCGAGATCGACACCGCCTAACGTTTCTTGTCCGTCCCGGCTCGGCAATCATTTCCCACTCACCGCAACCGGCCCGGCATGCACCGCAATCACCTGCATCACCACGCATCCAACCGGCCGCGATCCCTCGATCTTCCCCAGCACATTCATGTGCTCATCCTTCACTTCCGTCGTATACCGCTGGTTCGCCATCCCCTTCCCTTTGATCACCGCGATCACATCCCAATCGATATGGTCGTCCACGCTATCCCCAATCTGCCGCGCCGCATCCGCAAACGCTTTGCTGATTTTCGCGTCGTACATCCCCGCCAGCGGTTGGCCGTCCACCCAGATCACCAGATCATACCGGCCATCAAAATCCCATCCCGCCCGATTCCGCACCGCCTTGAATCGATACGCCTTCCCCACACCCGCCTCCGCATCTCCCGGCTTAAATCCCTCCTGCGCGCCAATCGCCGCCGCCATCGCCGGCCACGCCTCGTTCGCCTCCGCCGTCATCTTCTTCAGCGTCTCCTCCCGCTGTTTCTTCAGCGCCGTCAACTCGTCCTGCCAGCGCTGGTCCAGCTTCTTGGCGCGTGCAACATCCGCCTCCGCATATTTTGATCCCGCCAGCCGATCCGTCGCCCACCGTCCCATGTCCGCCGCCGCGCCAATATCAAACCGGTTCGGCCCCTGCGGCCTCGGCTGCTTCTCCGCCGCGTCCATCCACTGATTGAACGCCCCATCCAGCTTCCCCATCGCGTCAGCCATGGTCTTCTCCGCCTCAGTGATCGCCGCCGCCGCCTTCGGCAAATCAGCCAGCTTCGCCCGCGCCTCCGTCGTCTGCTTCTCGTCCAGAAACAACTTTGACTGCCGCGCCGCCTGCTCCGTCTTGGGCAGCTTCGGCTTGTCAAACGCCCGCTCCCCCGCCGAATAACTCTCGCTCGTCCACCCCTGGAATCCCTGCGCCGTAAATTTCCATCGATTCGCAACCGCCGCTTCCGCGTGCGCTGCCGCCCAAGCCGCGTCATATCCATCGATTTTCGCCTGCGCCCCCGCCAATCGCCCTTCATACAGCTTTCGATCCACATCCCCGTCCGGAATGCGCGTCAGTTGATCCGCCGCCCGCGACCGCAACGACTGCAATTCCTGCGTCACCTTATAGGCCGCATCCGGAGCAGTTCCCTTGAATGGATCTGCCCCAACCCGCTGCTCCAGCTCCTTAAGTGATCGATCCGCCCGCTCCAGCGCATCCTTCTTGTTCACCCCCGCCAGCTTCGCCTCCGCATCCGCCAGGCTTCCCTGCAGTCGCGCCAGCGTCGCCGCGTCGATCTTCGTACGCGCATCATCCGAAGCCAGGAACGCCGCCGCCTCGTCCAGCCGCGTACGCGCAAAGCGCGGGTCGCGCTCGCCGTTCTCATTGGCCGCCCGCAGGCTCTGTTCCACCCGCCCCGCAAACCGCTTCGCATCCGCGCTCATCCCACTCCCCTTGATCTTCGCCTGCAGCGCATCCACCCGCGCCTGCAATTTCGCCCGCGCCCCGGCCGTCAGGCTCTTCTTCGCATCATCCGCATTGAGCGCATTCACCGCCAGATCAAGCTCATTGGCCGCATTCTTCGCGTTCGAATCCGCATCCCCCTCGGCCACATTCAACAACCGTCCCACATTCCGCTCGATCCTCCCCGATATCTCCGGATCCACCGTCCCACCCAGCTTCCCGCGCAGCGCCGTGATGTCCTTCTCAATCGGCCCCTTCTCCGCATCCGTCAGCCCGTCCAGGAATTTCTCGGCCTCATCCAGCTTCGCCTCCGCATTGTCCTTCTGACCCTTGTCGACATAGTCCTGCGCCTGCACCACCCGGCTCTTCGCCGCGCTGGCGCTTCCGGCAAACAAAGGAGCAACAAACCCAACGCCAGCCAAAACAGCAACTGAAACAGACAAGCGTAAGCTTCGCATGAGATTCCTTTTGGGTAAGACACCACAAAAGCTAACACGAAGCCCATCAACCCTCAAAGCAATTTCCGTCAAATCAAAAAACGTGGGTGCAATTCCTCCTTGAAGTGCGTTGCGAGCCGCACGCTGGAAAGGCGTCCACCCTGCGTAGCCGAACCATGCAGCGATTACACTATCGCGATGGAACTGTTCGAAGCCCTCCATCACGCCGCCAGGCAATATTGCATCGAGCACGCCGCCATATGGCATGAAAGGGAAACGCGATTGGCTCTTGCAGGCCGCGATAGGGTGCCGACGAGTGGAGAGAGTTGGACTTACACTGACGAAGCGTACGACACCTTTCCCCGCCATCAAACCCTGACCGCCGTACAGCACGAGGTCGAAAGATTCGTGCCAGCCGACTTCACTTCCCTGCTCGAAGCACGCTCACTTCTGGCGATTGCTGGTGAAACAGCACAGAGCATCTGCTGTGAGCAGACCAACCCCACGGCGATTGCCGCAGATCGGGATGAGCGTCAAAAGTTCGTCGAGTTCATACACAGCGTAGACGGATCCCGCTTGTCTGAGCAGCAGCCGCTTATCTTCCGGCGAGTTCTCGGCACGATGGAGCATCAAAGACTGCACGAGGCGGTCATTCAAAAGTGGGGCAAATGGTATGGCGGATGCTCGGACCGGGAGTTTCCTGAATCCCAGGTGATGACGCTTCACGACGCGGCGATGGCGCGTCCTGAATCCTGCGCCCGCATTCGCGACGCCCTCCATGAACACGGAATCGACATTCTGTTTGAGCTGCGCGAATACGCCGATGGCTTCGAGATACCCCTCGAATCGGCCGACTTTTCTTATGATGGCGCAGAGGGATTCTGGACCAGCGTCGATCTGGGCTGGCTCATCTACGCATCCCATGAATCATCAATCACCTTCGCAGGGACATGGCTAGTCGAAAAAATACAGGCCGCACTTCCAGATTTTCAGCAGTATCTTTACAAAGGCTGGGACCCCGCCGCTTACGCATAAGAGTTCCGCGCGCGGCGCCACACAAAGAAGCAGCAACCTCACTCACAGTTGTCAAACGCCCTCAATCCCACCGTCCGTTTCCGCCCACTCGGCCGCCAACTCCAGATATGCCGTCCGCACTTCATCAAACCGTGTGACGTTCGGAATATGATTCACCTCCAGCAACTGCGGCGTCCCATCCTTCGCAATCATGTAGTCCACCCCGCAGACATCTAATCGGAAATGCCGTGCCAGCTTTCTCGCATCTTCAAGCAGGTCCGCCCGGATCTCCATAAACC
>JBBRHH010000529.1:0-4423 GCA_038222915.1 Tepidisphaerales bacterium | reverse complement strand
GGTTCGCGCCGCATACCTGAGCGAGGATGGCCGGGCGGAGAACTTTCACGAGAGCCGCCCGCGCGGCTCCGCCGTGGGCCAAAATCGCGTCAAGGCGTTCCAAGCCGCCAAGTGAGGTGTACAGAGACGGTCGTGCACCCCCCTCACCCCGCCCGATGGCTTCAGTGAAAGCTACACGCCACCGACCACCGACACGTCATGGTGTACGACCACCCTCACGGGCAGCAACGAAAGCACGGACTATTCATTCTACCACGGGAAAAACGGCACCTTCACCGCCATACCGTGCGGCGACGTGCCCGCGACGCCGTGCTGTGAATAAAAGCAAACGAGATAGACGCCGAAAACTCGTATCAGTAAACGTGGTCAACGCGATCAAAATTCTGACCCGCTTTGGTCAGGCCGGCCCTCGCTCGTTCGGGGGCCGGCTCATCTTCAAACCAAGTTGTTGACGTCGCCAAAATGGCCCGCGCTCTTCTCATCCTCGCAGGTTTGGCGGTTCTGGCCGTGCTGCTGCTGATCGTCGACTACGGTTGCAACATCGCAACCGGCGAATCAGTTGTCGCACGGTGGAGACGACGCCATGACCGGCAAAAGGCCAAGCGGCGATTTCTGAACAGCCTTCAATATCGCAATCCGACAGAGCTGCGAAAATGATCATACTACTATCCCGCCAACCGTTGACCCCGAAGGCTATCGACCATGCAAAGGCGGCCATGTCTCAAGCGATAAAGACAGGCCAAACACTCGTTCTTGATGGGACGATGTTCGATTTGATCGAAGTGGAAACTCCCATCGACGACGAGAACAACCATGTATGCGCGACGTGTGGCGGGGCCATCAAGCAAATCTACAAGGGGCACACTCAAATCTAACGGAGCCACTATGCGCCTCACCTTATTTACTGTCGGCCTTTTGATGCTTCTCCCAGGCTGCCGCGCCGTGCATGGCGAGCTGGCCGATGGGACAAAGTTCGACACCCTGGTATTTGGCGTCGATACCCACCTACAGGGCTTGGACGCGACGAGCCCGAGCGGCGTTCATTTCCACATCGACGCGCTCGACCAAAAAGACGTAGCGAGCGTTGCGGCGCTGAACGTGGCCAACAACGCAATCGGCGTCGCTGCCCGCGCCATCGGCGCGCCTGTTGCGCCGTTGCCACCGCCGACGGCCGTGGCACCGATCCCCGCGATCGTGGCCGAACCGCCCGTACTTGCACCCGACCCACTGGAACGCGCCGCGCAGAGAGCAGGGCAGCCATGATGCGACAACTGATCATCGCCGCGGTACTTTTCTCCGCAGGCACAATCGCCACCGGTCAGGTCTACACGACGGTCGACGCAAAGACGTTGACGCCGGCCCAGGTGACGGCGCTGGGTGAAGCGGTCTTTCGTCGCCGGCCATATCTCCCCCCAGGTCAACCCGCCTCAGTGGAGCTCGCCCAGGACGGCAAGCCGTTTGACTTGGGATTCGTCAAAGCGTTCAACCTGCTGAACCTCAAAGCGATCCACATCACCGCATCTGATGGGCTCATGCCGCGAGCTGGTGGAACGGCAAAGGAAGGCCCGTTCGTTTCGTTTTCAGCGGTACACATTCACGACTTCGCCGTCGGAACCATGCGGAAGACAACCGAAGGCCTGCACATCGACGCCCTCAAGATCGATTCCACCGGCAACCCGGGCGAACGTACCGACGTCACCGTCGAGAATGGCACGGTGACCGATTGCGGTCCTGGCGTCATGCCCACCCACATCAAGGACGGCGGCCACTTCGGGACGGTCATTCTTCGCAACATGCGGTACACCAACAATACGCATCCCGTCATGTTGGGCGGCAATGGGGGGACGTTCAAAGCGATCATCATCGACAGTTGCCCGGGCATTCACGTTGCCCTGCAGGGCGCGCCCGGATGTATGCCATCAGTCATCGTCAAGAACAGCCCGGGCGCTGTCGTGCAGAACTCAGACGAGGGAACCGGTAAGACCCCCGAGGCCGTTGTTGTGTTCGACAACGCCAGCGGTGGAATCATCGTGGCCGGCCCAACAACCGCACCGGTCGTCAACCAGCCGCACGACACCGTAGCCATCCCCGACGACTTCACCTTTGTTGAGCTGTTCCGCAGCAAGCACGACCCGATCTATCTCGTCAGTGACGCGCGGGGCACGATCCATCTGGCCGGGATGTACTCGCGGGATCTGCTGTTTTCGACGACGGTGAAGAATCCCGGCGACTACTGGAAATCCGAGTACGACGCGTTGAACACGGCCGCCACCGCGAAGATTGCAGCGCTACAAGCCGACGTCGACGCCCAGGCGGCACAACTGGCGGCATGGAACAAGTGGGCGACGACAGCGCCAAAGAAATGAGGGGCCATGGCTTCAATCGTCCTCGCCATCTACGGAACCTGTTCACTGGTGGGCATCGTCATGCTCGGTATGACCGACACCACGTCGGCACAGTGGGCAACGCTCCTGATCCAGCTCTTCGGAAACGGGGGGATTCTCGTGGTGCTCTGGCGCTCGGGTTGTGTGACGAAGAGTTGGCGGGCACTCTTCCGGCTTGGCCAGCGCCGCAATGACCGCATCAGCCTCGCCGCGGCCACCCGTGCCGACGTGGCCGCGGCGAACGCAGAGAAAGCAGCAGCGGCAGCGCGGGAGGCCGTCGTCAAGTTTGACGCGTTCATGGAACGGATCGACAAACTGCTTGAGAAAATTGACCCACCTGCTACCCCACCTGCGCCATAATCTCATCGGCCTTGCGCAAATCCTGTTCGGCATAGATCGTCGTCACGGCCCCCGAAGTATGCCCAAGCAAAATGCGGGCGGCATCGAGCCCGAAATCACGTCGGAATCGTGTTCCCGCGTTATGCCGAAGTTGGTGCGGATGCCAGCGGCGATCTTTCCGCCACGCCTTCAATTCCCCGTGCTGTTCTTTGGTCAGCCTCGCCTGCCATTGCTTGTGGGTTTCGTGACCGAGCTTGGCCAGCGGCGCGGGTGGTGGAAATGCTTCATCGCAAGCCCGCGCGATGGCCTGCCGGTAGCTGGCGACGGTGTATCGGTTCGCCGGTGGTCGTTGACGATCTTTCGCCGGCTTTCGGGCCGACTGGCTTGGAGTCATCGGAGTTTGCCTGTCCTCGCGCTGTTGTGCATGGCGCTTTTCTTCGGCCGCCGCCGGAGAGAAGAGGAACCCCGCCAGTTCCGCCCGGAGAAACGGCCGAATCACATCCTGGGCTTTTGGGCCGATCCTGATTTCGCGATCGATTCCATGATGCTCGGTTTTGTGATGCGAAGGGCGATAGATCCAGACGGCCGCTGCGGTGTTTAGGTCAGCGCCCCGCATGATGCAGGCCTCGCCTGGGCGCATGCCGGTCAGGAGTTGCAGGTTGACGACCGCTTGGAGCTCGTCGCATAGATGGGGGAGCGTTGCCACGATGAACGGCTCAGGAACCGGCCGCACCGGTTTTGCCTCAACAGCCTCAGAGCGACCCGCGCGCAAGCCGGCCAGCGTCGACAGGCCTTGATAGATCGACGCGGGCACAAGCTCGTTGGCGGTAGCCCATTTGAATACGTGCTTGATCCGGCCGATCTGGCGATTGATGACCGACCGACACCACTTCATCTTGACCATGCCATCGCGAACGGACTTGAGCGCCAGCGGGCCAAAGTCGCCGGCCAGTGTCGCCGAATACAGCTTGAGCAGCGGGCGGAGGGCGCACCGGTAGTTGTCAGCCTCGCGCCCCGTGCCGCCGTCGGGTTCCAGGTAGTACGACTTGGCATGAGCCCAGAACGCGTCGACAACTTCCGCGATCGTTCGCCCAGCACTAGCGCGGCCTTGCCGCCCCGTAGCGAGCCACTCCCCGACGACGCGGTCATACTCAGCCCGACTCGCGGGAGTGCCATAGAGGCCAAGATAGACGTCCTGGCCGCCGACTGTGACGACGGCCTGGCCAGAGGGTTTGTGATGACGGTAGTTCGGCGCTGATTTGATGCTTCCGAGTGGGCGACCCATGGCGACTCCAAAGAGTTAATCCGGTAGTTACCGAAAAAACTTTGACCTTTGGGCCGCACTGCACCACACGGGCAGGATGCACAAATATTGTGCTCGGCTTTACTTACTTCAATGGGCGATACAGGGCTCGAACCTGTGACCTCCAGCGTGTCATGCTGGCACTCTAGCCAACTGAGCTAATCGCCCCATGCTGCCACCCAATGAACTGGCGGCATTATTTGAACGACATTCTATCCACCGAGATGGGCTTCGCAAGCCCTGTGATTTAGTGACCTGTTGTATCGCAGTAGAAATGTCCTCTTCTTATCGCAATAGAAATGTCCTCATGTGCTTTGGGTTATTCCAGGGCGATGGGAGTATTGACGATGAGCTTGAAAGAGCGGCGGCGATTGATTGTTCTGGGAGAAGCTGACCC
>JBBRHH010000528.1:0-4437 GCA_038222915.1 Tepidisphaerales bacterium | reverse complement strand
GTTCGTGGGCTCTGTCGGAGAGGCCGGGAGAGTGTATATCGTACGGGGTTTGGGGCGTTGCGACAAATGCGTTGGGCCAACGGCGGATGCCGCGGATGCTATACTGTTGCGGTGGCGACCCTTCTTTTTGATAAAAATTTTGCTCGCATGCAGGCTCTTGAGCTGCGCGTTTTCTTGAGTTCGACGATCTCTGCAACGGCCGACACGGTCATTCAGGCGGAGAATTTTGATGATGGTGTTGAAGGGGCGGCGTATCACGACGTTGAGGCCGCCAATCTGGGTCATGCATACCGGACGACCGGGGTTGATCTTCAGACGACGGGCGATGCCGGCGGCGGGTACAACGTTGGCTATATCAAGGGCGGGGAGTGGCTGAAATTCAGCGTCAATGTTGGCACGGGCGGCAAGTATACATTGACGGAACGGGTCGCCTCGCCTGGCGTTGGGGGATTATCGCATTTTGAACTGGACGGGGTGCGCCTCACCAATTCGTCGGCCGCTCCAAATACGGGCGGGTGGACGAATTGGCAGACGGCGAACATTGGCACCGTGAATCTGCCGGCCGGGGCGCATGTGCTGAAGTTGGTATTCGAGTCCAATGGTCAGAGCACGTACTGGGGGAATTTGAACTGGTTTCGATTGTCGCCGGTGCAATCTCCGCCGCCGGTTGTGGTTCCGCCGCCACCCGTTGCGGTGCCATCGCCGCCCGTGACGGTGCCGCCGCCTGTAACACCTCCGCCGCCATTGCCACCGGTGGGCACTTCCACTCCGTTTAATGGCGCGGCGTTTATTGTGGCCGCCAATGGGTCGAGCACGATTCAGGCGGAGACCTTTGACGTTGGCGCGGATGGCGTTGCCTATCACGACACTGACGCCGGGAACAGTGGCAACGCGTACCGCTCGACTGGCGTTGACATCCAGACTTCCAATGATGTGGGCACTGGCTATCACGTTGGATATATCAAGGCGGGCGAGTGGCTCAACTACACCATCAATGTCGCGGCCGAGGGGGATTACACGCTGGACGCCCGGGTTGCCTCGCCGGCGGCCGGGGCTCGGTTTCATATTGCTTTGGACGCCGGAGATCTCACTTCGCAACTTGCTGTTCCGAACACTGGGAATTGGTCTTACTGGCAGACGGTGCACGCCGGAGTTGTGCATCTCACGGCCGGGCAGCATGTTCTCCGGCTTGCGTTCGACGCCAACAGCACCAACGGATTTGTGGGCAACGTCAACTATCTCCGCTTCATCCCGACCACAGCGCCGACACAGTGGTCGCTCGCCACAACGCCGCCGATGGGGTGGAACAGTTACGACGCCTTTGGCACGAGCGTGATTGAAGCTGAAGTTCTCGCCAATGCCCGTTACCTTCGCGACAACTTGTTGTCGCACGGCTATCAGTACGTCACCGTCGATGCCGACTGGTACTACAACGGGTTGCCGGGATCGACCCTTGCGGCCGATACGTTTGGGCGATTCGTGCCGAATACCGACCGCTTTCCTTCAGCACTGGACGGAAATGGGCTGAAGGCGCTGGGCGATCAGCTTCACGCGATGGGATTGAAGTTCGGGCTGCACATCATGCGGGGTATTCCGCGTCAGTCGGTGAAGGCGAACACGCCGATCGAGGGCTCGTCCTTTCACACCGCCGATGCGGTGGACATGAGCAGTACGAGCGCCTGGAACTATGACACGTATGGCGTGGATACGTCCAAGCCGGCGGGTCAGGCGTGGTACGACTCGATTTTCAGGCAGTACGCCGCGTGGGGAGTGGACATGATCAAGGTCGATGACGTCTCCGCACCGTATCATGGAGGCGAAATTGAAGAAATCCGCCGGGCCATCGACAAGGCCGGGCGGCCGATGGTGTTGAGTCTGTCTCCAGGAATCGCTCCGGTCGAGCAGGCCGACGCCTTTACTGCGAATGCGAACATGTGGCGCATCACGCACGACATCTGGGATGTGTGGAGCAATATTGACAGCGAGTTTGACACGCTTTCGGCGTGGCGAGGCCAGGGCGGAGTCGGCCGTTGGCTTGATCTGGACATGCTGCCGGTTGGCAGGGTTGCGATTCGCAGTTTCCGGGGCGGCACCGATCACTACACGCATCTGACCCACGACGAGCAGACGACGATGATGTCGCTCTGGTCGCTGGCGTCGTCGCCGCTGATCGTCGGGGCGAACCTTCCTGACAACGATGCGTTTACCAATTCACTGCTGACCAATGACGAAGTGATTGCCATTGATCAGGACGCGCTGGGCAACACGCCGACGCTGATTTCGCCGGCCGGGTTGAGCGAGGTGTGGTCCAAGCCGTTGAGCAATGGCGATCGCGCGATTGGATTGTTTAATCGGTCGGGGCAGGCGACGAATGTAACCGTCATCTGGGCGCAAGCGGGGTTGCTGGGTAACCAGGCGGCCCGCGATGTTTGGGGGCATGCGGATTTGGGGACGTTCAATGGGTCGATCACGCGGACTGTGCCGGCTCATGGTTCGGTTTTGCTAAGACTCTCGCCGACGGTGTGATCGCTTGATGCCAACGACGGCACTTTTCAGTTTCTCGGCCGCCCGCTCTAAATCGGCAGTGACTTTCTTAACGTCCTCCAGGGGCACCCACCTGTAGGCGGCCGCCTCCTCTTCGTTCATATCAACCCAGTCGTGGCCGTTCACGACGAACAAGAAGCGAAAGTCGTGGTGAAAGTGTTGGGGCTCGTTGCGAATCGGGTGGGCGGGAATCAGGTGGATATCGATATCGATTGGGAGAAGGGGATCATTGTGCCAGCGGTGCCGCTCGCATGGGTGGCTGCCGGCTTCTTCGGTGAGCTCGCGTTTGGCGGCCTGTTGGAGCGTCTCAACGGGTTCGAGGTGGCCGCCGGGTTGGAGCCACATGTTTAGTTTGCGGTGGTGGATGAGGAGGAGGCGCTTTGTGGTTGTGTCTACTACGAAGGCGCTGGCGGTGAGATGGCCGGGGAGGGTTTGGCGGGAGCGGACGTCAAGATTCGGCATGTTCAGCAGATCGATCAGTCTTGACAGCTTTTGCTTCTCTGTTGGGAAGTGCGTCAGGTAGCGATCGACAATCCCGCGAACCTGGTTTGAGAATTCTTCAACGGCTGGCATGGGACTCTGTTTCCAGTTCGGCCTCATGCCCCCCTACCCGATTACGGACGGCGTAGGTTGGGCGGTCCATCATGCGGAAATGCAGGCGGGCGAGGTACTCGCCGATGATGCCGATCGCGAAGAGCTGTGCGCCGGCGAAGATGGCGACGATTGAGGCGAGGAATGTAAAACCGGAGACGGTCGTCCGATGCAGGAGGAAGGCTATGATTACGAAGAATAGGACGACGATGCCGAAGAAGGTGAAGGCGAAGCCGATGAAGCTGGCCATGCGGAGCGGCCAGGTGCTGAAGCCGGTGACCATGTTGAAGGCGTGGGTGAGGAGTTTGCCGACGGTGTAATTGGAGCGGCCGGCGGTGCGCGGTTCGTGGCGGACGAGGATGGCGTCGAAGTTGCTCGTGCCCCAGGTGAGGAGGACGTCGATTGAGACGTATGGGCTGTGATATTGTTTGAAGGCGTCGCGGAGCCGGGTGCGGAAGGCGCGGAAGGCGCTGATGTGGCGGGCGGTCTTCGCGCCCATGGCTTTCTGGAGGACGAGCTTGGTGATCTGGGAGGCGAGGTCGCGGAGAAGGCCGTGCGTTTCTTTTTCGGGGCGGCCGTAGACGACGTCGAGGCCTTCGTCGAGGCGGGCGAGCATCTTGGGGATTTCCTCCGGCGGGTTCTGCAAATCGTCGTCGATGGTGATGATGCGGTCGAAACGGGCGGCGCGGATGCCGCAGAGGAGGGCGTTGTGCTGGCCGTAGTTTCGCATCATGTTGATGCCCTGGACGTAATCGCGCTGCGCCGCCAGGCGCTCGACGACCGGCCAGCTGCCGTCGCGGCTGCCGTCGTTGACGAGGATGATTTCGAAATCGCTGGCGTGCGCCGCGGTCAGGACGCGGTGCAACCGTTCGACCAATGGCTGGAGCGTCGGCTCGCTGTTGTAAACGGGGACGACGATGCTGACGCCGGGAAGGAGGTCCGCGCTGCTCATTTGGTTCCTTCGGAGGCCTTTACCTTCGTCATGAATTCTTCTTCGGTGAGGATGGCGACGCCGAGCTCTTTGGCCTTGGCAAGCTTGCTTCCGGCATCCGCGCCTGCGACGAGGAAGGCGGTTTTTTTGCTCACGCTGCCGCTGGCTTTGCCGCCCAGCTTCATGATGAGATCTTCAATGCTTTTGCGGTCGAAGTGCTGGAGGGAACCGGTGACGACGACGCTCTGGCCGGCGAAGATTTTCTCGGTGCCGTCGTCAGCGGGTTTTTCCATTTTCGGATCGACGCCGACTTCACGGAGCTGCTCGACGGCGTGTTTGCCGGCCTTGTTGTGGAAGAAATCGTGGACGGA
>JBBRHH010000527.1:0-4443 GCA_038222915.1 Tepidisphaerales bacterium | reverse complement strand
CCCCCCTACAATCCCTCACATTAACCCCAGACGCTTCTTCCCGCTCCTCCTCATCGCACTCGCCTTCCCCCTCCTCGCAAGCTGCGAAAGCCTCCTCGCCCCACCGACGCTCTCCCCCACCACGCGCTCCACCACCTTCACCGCAACCACCGCCCCCTCCTCGCTCGTCTCCTCCCTGCAGGAATCCATCGGCTATCTCGCCAGCGACACCCTCGAAGGCCGCGGCGTCGGCACTGACGGGCTCAACCTCGCCGCCAGCTACGTCGCCGGCAACTTCCACGGCATCGGCCTCCAACCCGCGCCCGGTCTCACCGACTATTTCCAAACCTTCAACATCACCACCATCAACGGCACCGGCCCCAAATCCGAACTCAAGCTCGTCAACAGCAGTAGCGACAAAAACTACGCCGCCGACAAAGACTACGTTCCCATGAGCCTCTCGGCCGAGAAGGCTTTCCCCGCAACGCCCGTCGTCTTCGTCGGCTACGGCATCTCCAGCAAAGACCCGGCCTACGACGACTACGCCGACATCGACGTCAAAGGCAAAATCGCCCTCGCCCTCCGCCTCGAACCCACCGACAAAACCAAAAACAGCCGCTTCAAAACCGGCCCCGGCTGGTCGCGCAACGCCGAGTTCGACACCAAGGCCCGCCTCGCCGCCGAACGCGGCGCAGTCGCACTCATCGTCGTCACCCCGCCCGGCCTCGGCGGTGAAGACAAACTCGCCGTCAACATCACCGTCTTCGGCGGTATCGCCGCCAAGATCCCGGTCATCCAGGTGAAGCAGGCCATCGTCGAAGAATGGCTCCAGCTCGCCGGCGCACAAAACCTCGCCCAGATCGCCGCCGGCATCAACGAGAACTTCAAACCCAACTCCTTCCCGCTAGAAAAACTCCAGCTCAGCGGCAACGCCGAACTGCAGAAGAAAACCAACGCCGTCAAAAACGTCGTCGGCGTCCTCCCCGGCCGCGGCCCCCACGCCAACGAGTTCATCGTCATCGGCGGCCACTACGACCACCTCGGCCGCGGCGGCTGGGGCAGCCGCTCCCCCAACTCCCACGAAATCCACCACGGCGCGGACGACAACGCCTCCGGCACCGCCGCCGTCATCGAAGTCGCCCGCAAGCTCGCCAAGGAAGATCACCTCGATCATTCCATCCTCGTCATGGCCTTCACCGGCGAGGAAGAAGGCCTCCTCGGCTCCGAATATTTCGTCGATCATCCGCTCATCCCCCTCAAGAGCATGGTCGCCATGGTCAACCTCGACATGGTCGGCCGCGTCCGCGAAGGCGTCCTCTCGGTCGGCGGCACCGGCACGTCCCTCGCCCTCGAAAAAGCGGTCAACGATGAAGCCCCCGCCTTCCCCCTCACCATCAAAACCGCCTGGAAAAACGGCTTCGCCCCTAGCGACAACACCAGCTTCCTCCTGAAAAAAATCCCCACCCTCTTCTTCTTCTCCGGATTGCACGAAGACTACCACCGCCCCACCGACACCGCCGACAAAATCAACTACATCGGCGAGGCCGCCGTCGTCGAGCTCACCTATCGCGTCATCACCAAACTCGACGCACTCGACAAGATTGACTACGTCGCCACCACCGGCACCACCAACCCCGCCAACATGGGCAGCCCCAGCAACGGCGCATCGCTCGGGGTCGTCCCCGACTACGGCTCCGACCAATCCATCATCGGCGTAAAAATCAGCGGCACCTCCCCAGGCTCCGCCGCCGACAAGACCGGCCTCAAAAACGGCGACATCATCACTCAACTCGGCAAAACAAAAATCACCTCCCTCTACGATCTCTCCGACGCCATCAACGCCGCCCATCCCGGCGACAAAATAAAAATGACCTTCACAAGAGCCGGCGAAACCACCACAGTGGACGTAACCCTGACCGCCCGCCCCTCACACGACTGAGCAACAAGAAAGGCAAACCATGAAATCCGGCCTCATCATCGTAGACCACGGCTCCCGCCGTGAAGAGTCCAACCACATGCTCGAAGAAGTGGCCGCCCTGTTCGGCCGAAAATACGGCGAACGCTACGACATCGTAGAACCCGCCCACATGGAAATAGCCGAGCCCTCCATAGCCACCGCCTACGCCCGCTGCGTAAAACGCGGTGCAGAGCGCGTGATGGTAGTCCCCTTCTTCTTAGGCCCGGGCAAACACTGGACCGGCGACATCCCCAGAATCACCATGGAAGCCGCCAAAGACTTCCCCGAAACGACGTATCACGTAAGCCCCTACCTGGGCATAGACGACCTGATCCTCGAACTGCTAGCCAAGCGCGCCACCCACTGCGAAGACCACCACTACAGTTGCGACCTATGCAAAGGCACCCTTCGCGAAGGCGCCTGCAATCCAGAACAAATCGCAAGCACCAACACCTAATCCCGCAGACTCATTAGAAAAATAACCATCCCAACAATTAACCAGACACCCGGCAGCAAGATACCAGCGACAGCAAACCCAGAACCGCGAAATCGCTTGCCTTCCAAACCGCATTCCCAAACACCCATCGCCCCCAGCACAATCGGAATCAGGAACGAAAGTACCACGGCAAAAATCAATTCAGACCCAACGTCGCCACTCATAACGCCACGCCCGGAAATACGCATCGCAAGCAGCATAACCACCACAAAATTAGGCCCAGCCAATATCCCGAGCACGAACGAGGCGATGGATCTTTTGCTCCAGGGTCGCAGCGCCACCGGCCTCGCATAGCTGAGCTGATGGTCCTGATTCATATCCACGAGCCTCGGCACATTGGCGCGTTGGAGCACAACGACGCTATCAATCCGCGAATGCAGACCAAAAAAACAAGATCCAAACCCCCGTCGCGCCGAGCCCGGCCAAGGCAATTATTGCTCCACGCCGTGCTCCATCGCTGGCGCCAATACCCCAAACACCAACGAAGCGATCGCCGCCCGGCTCCACCGCCGATTTTGCATAGGCCGTAAATAGTTAAGCTGAAACGCCCGCGCATTCCCCTCCATCCTACACCAAACGAGCAAAGCCGCGGCGCAGCGCCGCGGCTTTACATTAACACCTGCTGTCTCCACCACGCCCATCCAACGGGCCATGAAACAACACAAACGAAAAGTCCAACCTCGACCGATTCGCCTCTTCAGAGGTTCACGACTGTGCGAAACTGGCGGCCGTCATTGCTGCTCGACCTGCCTTGCGCGCTCCTGCGCTTCGCCGCGACCCGTGACGTCACATCCGGCCATGCGATCTTATTGGCTTGATCGCGTCCGCTCGTGTTTCGGCGGAGACTCCGGCCACATGCTCTGCCGCGAACGTTGGTCTGTTCGTTCGCCGACAATGTCGCTGCCGCTTAACGTGCGCTTCAGCGCCTGACCCGTTGGGCTGACTGATGCATCCCGCGGGTCCGCTTCACACAACCGGCCTGGCCCGTTATCCGCCGCGAGACCGTCGCGACAGATCGACCAGGCGCCTCTCTTGAGGTTCCTGTCCCTACAGCGCTTGCCGGCCCATGCTGCGCTGCCTGAAAGCGCCACTCTCAGGCATTCCCGCTTCGGCGCTTAGGTTCGCCCTTGCGGATTTTCGCGTCGGCTTGCGTGCGCTGGTCGCCACCGGCTACCGCGTCTTCGCATCCGCTGCCGCAACAGGTCATTCGCCGATATCGCGTCCTTTTCGCGCGGCGTACCATACCCGTTTAACGGCATCCACATGGCCTGGTCGAGCTTGCCACGCCCGACGGCGCTCCTGGGGTTCAATGCTCTTCGCAGCTTTTGTCCTGCCCACGGGTCATGAAACGTTAAACCGTCTCATCCAACCCACCTGCCGTTTCCTTGAACGCCGCTCCGGTGTTTTAGCCGGGGGATCAACCCGTTTCCCAATGTTGAAGTTGTAGGTCAATCAAGAACGTTCACCGCGGCTCCTGGGTCTTCCCGCAAGCAATTTAGCCCGGCCGTTTGTCGCGGTCCGCGCCGTTGCTGCCTTGGGCTTTGCCTCTTCCAGGTCTTTCAACATCAGTTTCCGGGAATCCGCTTCCGGTCCCGTCCGCTCCTGAGCTTCAGCGACTTTGGGCCGCCTGCCCTTCAGCGTATTGAGAAACCGATGCCTGGCCAATCCAACCGTGTTCGCTCCACCGCCGGACCAGCTCCCTGCATGAGGTTTTGCACCTCGTCGAGAAATGGTTGCTGGCGCTCATAACACCAGAGTGCTTAATGATAAGTCTCAACCTTCCACGCCTCGGTGCCCGGTCGACTTGAACCTCTCATTTGCAACTACTTCTTACGCCTATTTTTGCATGATTCAAGCGAAAAATGAGAAATATTTCACGTCCGAAATTCCCGACCGCCCGCCTGCAGATCACCCGTTTTTCCCCATCGTGGCAGAGTTGAATTGCAATCCCATCATATCCATTCAATCACCTGTAAATTTCCCATCACCTCATCCGCCGTTCACTTCTTCC
>JBBRHH010000526.1:0-4445 GCA_038222915.1 Tepidisphaerales bacterium | reverse complement strand
GCCAGAGTTGGCTGCCTGCTGCGGATGAAACATTTAATTCTGAAGGATACGACCATGCGTAAACATCTCACTTTCGTCGCGGCAACCGTCTTCGCGGCCTCCGCTTTTTCTTTCATTGGCTACGACAGCAGCCTGCTCGCCGTTGACCCGGCGGTTGCGCCATCTGCGGCCGACGTGTCCGGGCCAAAGGCGGCCGCCAACTCAACCCTTCCGAACGGCGTGACCAAGGCGAACGCCACCGACAATGCCGGCATCAGCCGTACGCTCGCTCAGGCGACATCCGCAGCTCTCAGCGGCCAATGCACGCAATTTACGCCGTACCTGACGCAGGCGGACGCCAAACGTCTCACGCCTCCGGCCGATGCCGACCAGAACAAAGATAAAATGGCGCAAAAGATTGCCGACTTCAAGAAGGCTTGGAAGGACAAGTACAACAGTGATTTCGACATCGCGAAGAACGATCAGGTCGTCTTCGGCCCGAACTTCCAGGGACTCGAAATCGTCCAGGGCGATGTCACCAGTCCAACGCTACTCAACAACTGGCCAGTCGACCAACACGGCTCAAACAAGGACAACAGCAAGTCTGGCGCGGGTAGTTCGGCCGCCCCAGGTGCTTCCAACAGCGGCCTTGGTGCAGCATCGGGCGGAACCGGCGCGCCAACTGGTGGCACCGGCAGCGGAGCGACCGTCGGCGGTACACAAGGTGGTACGTCGGTTGGCACAGGAACGTCTGGAGCAGGCACGGCCGGAACACCCAGCGGCACAGGTTCGACTGCAGCTGGTACAGCAGGTTCGGGCGCGACACCGGCCGGCAGCGGTAGTGGTGCGACCGTCGGCGGCACCCAGGGTGCAAGCGTGACCAGGACTGGAACCTCGGGCACCGCCATCGGAGCCAATGCCGGCATGAACGGCCGAAGTGTCGCCCTGATAGTCTTCCCGCCAAGCCACGGTGCACCGGAAGTGCACGTATCCCTGATTCAGGAAGGCATGGCCGCCGGCGCGATTCCTAGCCAATCCGGCAAAGACACAAAGGCCAACCCCGCCGGCGTAGGCAGTGGAGATGTAGCAGGGACAGGCGCGACGCCGGCAGGTCAAGGCGGCGGCACCGCCGGCGCTGCGGGGACCAATGGTAACGGCGCAGGCACAGGCGTGAGCGGCGGCAACGCCGCCGGGACCGGTGCGAACACCGCCGGGACTGCTACAACGACTCCGCCCAGCGGCGGCACTGCCGGCGCTTCCGGAACCAGTGGCACGGGCGCGGGCACAGGAATCGCCGGCGGCGAAGTTGCGGGAACCGGCCACAACGCGACGGGCAATGCCGCCAACGCGCCAACCGCTTGGAAGATCGATCTCCCCGATTCGATCGATGCCAAAAAGCTTCAGGACAATCTCGCCAACCACATCTCGATGATGATGGCGATGAAGGACCAATGGCCGGTCGATCAAAACGAAGCCTACCGTGCCGTCGCCCACCATGTGTTTATGGCACTGTACGACGTCAACGCGCCGGCGGCGAAATAGTCGAATCACTCCCCGGTTTTCAGCGACCCATCGCGGGCACGAGTTCAGCACTCGTGCCCGCCGATTTTTTGCTCGAACGCTTGAGCCCTCCATGTCGATCCAGTACAAGTCGTTCGACAAGGCCCGAATGTCACAAGAGAAAGTCTCCATCGAACAGGTCCAGCACGTAGCGAAGCTCGCCCGCCTCGCGCTCACCGACGAACAAACAAAAAAGTTCAGCGGCCAGCTCGAATCCATCTTCCAGTACATCGAAAAGCTGACCGAAGTCGACACGACCGGCTACGAGCCCCTCGCCCATGCCCTGCCCCTGCACAACGTCCTGCGCGAAGACATCGTCGAACCCAGCCTTCCCCTCGAAAAAGTCCTTCAAAACGCTCCCGAGACCGACGGGCCTTACTTCAAAGTGCCGAAAGTAATCGGTGGTGATGAAGATTCGGCGGGGTGAATTTACTTTCCCCCCCGCTTTCCGTACCTTCCCTCCCGACATGCTCGCCTTCGATACTCTTCTTGCCGCGCGCGACGCCGTCCGTTCCAAGACGATCAGCGCCGTTGAATTGACACGCCAGGTTCTCGACCGGATCCAGCAGTTGGATGAGCGGATTAAGGCGTTTAACAGCACGTATCCTGAGCGCGCACTGGAACAGGCGAAAGAAGTTGACGATGGCCGCCGGTCTGGACCGCTTGCAGGCGTACCGATCGCGCTGAAGGACAATATCTGCACCACCTTTGGCACGACCACCTGCTCGTCGCGCATGCTGGAACATTTCCGTTCGCCCTACGATGCAACTGTTGCTCTCAAGCTCGAACAGTCTGGGGCGATCGTCGTTGGCAAGACCAATCTGGACGAGTTCGCCATGGGGTCGTCCACCGAGAACAGTGCGTTTCGCACCACGGCCAATCCATGGGACACCGCGCGCGTCCCGGGCGGCTCGTCCGGTGGATCTGCGGCGGCTCTGGCCGCGTCGATGTGCTGCGGTGCGATTGGCTCCGATACCGGCGGTTCCATCCGCCAGCCGGCCGCGCTTTGCGGTCTGGTTGGATTCAAGCCGACCTATGGCCGGGTGTCCCGCTATGGCCTTGTCGCGTTTGCATCGTCGCTTGACCAGATCGGCCCATTCGGGTGGACCGTCGACGATGTCGCCCTGCAGATGAATGTCATCGCCGGCCATGATCCGAAAGATTCCACCAGTGTCCCACGCGACGTTCCTGATTATCTCGCCCAAATCCACCAGCCGCTGAAAGGTTTGCGCCTCGGCATCGTCCGTGAGTACACGCTCACCCAGGGCATGAACGACGAAGTAAAATCCGCCGTCAAGGCGGCCATACAGACTTACGTGGAACTCGGCGCGGAACTGGTTGACGTCTCGCTCCCCAACACCGAGCACGGCATCGCGGCGTATTACGTCATCGCCCCCTGCGAGGCCTCGAGCAATCTCGCCCGCTACGACGGCGTTCACTATGGTCATCGCACTAAAGACCCTGTCCGCGATATTCTTGAGCTTTACTCCAAATCGCGGGCTGAAGGTTTTGGCGAGGAAGTTAAACGCCGCATCATGATCGGCACTTACGCCCTATCGGAAGGCTACTCAAAGCAGCTTTACGTTCAGGCGTTGAAACTGCGCGCGATGATCAAGCACGACTTCGACGAGGCCTTTAAATCGTGCGACGCCATCCTCTGCCCCACCAGCCCCACGCCGGCCTTCAAGATCGGCGAAAAAACCGGCGACCCCATGCAGATGTATCTGGCCGACGTCTTTACGGTTACCTGCAATATCGCCGGCATTCCCGGCATCAGCCTTCCGTGCGGCTTCACGTCCGGCTCAAAGCCCCTCCCCATCGGCATGCAACTGCTCGGTCCAACTTTCAGCGACGAAAAACTTCTCCAGATCGCCGGCATGTATGAGTCTGCGACCGACTGGCACAAACGCCGGCCGGTGCTCAACGCCTGATTTCTACTTTCCCTCCAATAGCTTTTCCAGAGTCGGCCACATCCGGTCATACCAGAGGTGATACCCGCGATCATTCGGGTGCAGCCCGTCGGTTAGAATGGTCCGATCCACATTGCCCTTCGCATCCAGAAACAGATCGCCCACGTCCAGCCAATGGATCATCTTCCCATCCGCATAACCCTGAATGATATTGTTCAGTGAATCGACGCGCACATGATTGGGCGAATCTTTCTCTTCACGCGGGAAAGTGGCGAGCAAAAGTATTTTCGCGTCCGGCTGTTTTTCGCGCACCGTGTCCAGGATCTTCTTTACGCCCGCCGCCGCCCATTCCGGCTTTTCATTTGGGAAATGCCCGAAGTTGTTCGTCCCCACCATGATCACAACAACCTTGGCGTGATAACCGTCGAGATCGCCGTGCAACATGCGCCATAGTACGTTTTCGGTCCGCTCGCCGCTGATGCCAAAATCGGCTTGGTCGTATTTGTCGAATCGCTTCCACGTTTCCGGGCTCTTGTCCGGCCAATCGTTGGTGATCGAATCGCCAAAGAAGACGATCCCGATCGGCTTCTGCGTTCGCGCCTTGAAGGGCGCTTCTTTTCCGACCAGATTCCCGGCCGTGGAAGTCGACGCATCGGTCGGTATCCGATACCGCTTGAACTCCAACTCCCGGAAATGCATTACCTGCCCGTCGGCCATTTTCGTTGCTTTTACAACAATCGCCACAGGGTTTGCCGTATCCAGTTTCACCTCGCCCAGCGTGATCTTGCGGTATTCATTCCATCCCCGCGTGGCCGCGAGCTTCACGGGCAACTGTTGATCGCCGACAGATACATTTATTTCCGTCCCATCACCGGCCGGTTCCAGTGAATAATTCAGTTCGGCGGTAAATGTGCCGCTCAAATGCAGCGACGCCACCCACTGCGGATAAGCGGCGGCCTCGCTCCAAGAGCCAAGATACGCTTCCTTGTCCGCCAC